>JAITJP010000475.1 GCA_031278835.1 Deltaproteobacteria bacterium | reverse complement strand
TCACACATAGGCCTGGTTTTTTGTGGTGGGGCTCTGGAGGCCTTTTAAAGCGATTTCTGGTGGCGGTGGCTTTGGGGCTTTTTGAGCCCCAGGGAAAAAAAATGGCCCTTTGTTTTTTTGGGTCAAGTGGGCTTGGGGGTTTTATAGGTCCTGGGAGCCGGGGCTATTTTAGGCCAAAGACCAATGAGCCTTAGTAACCCACCAGGTGGATGGTGAAGGCTTCATATTTTTTGCTCTCCCAGAAAAATTTTACCTCCAAGGGCCTTAGGCGGTCTAAATCAAAGATCACCAGGTAGCCTTCCTTTTGACTTTGGGCTTTTAAATATTCGGCAAAGCCCCTTAAGCTATCCTGGCGAAAAAACTTTTCTTGTTTGAGTTTTATTCTAATCAAGTGTTTTCTTTTACCAAAAATCAGGCTAAAATCGTAATCCCAACCGGCCTGGTTAAGTTCACGCTTAAGCTCGGCTTGCCCATAAACCAATCGCCTAAGGACCTTTAGTAAAATAAAAGGCAGCTTAGAGATATCTTTTCTTAGGCCATGAAAAACATGGCTAGGTTCCTGAGAACGAACACGAGTATTCAAACCAGAAATTTTGAAACCAGCCAAACTTTTCATAAAAACTAAGTGGACCAAGGGCTCCGGGATTTTGGCCCTCTCATAGCTGACCAGGAATTCGCGGCCATCGGTTAAATTTTCAGTCATGGCTCCATTATAAACCTCTCTAGCTGGGGTGGAATTCATAATCGATTTTGGAATTATAAACTGGGTTTAATTTATTTTTTAATCATAACAGCTTAAGCTCACTTAATTAAATAATTTTTTTAATCTATCGATTTCCAGGCTGACCATGAACCATGGGGGTTTTGGAGGTGGTGGAATTTGGCGATTGGCGATTTTTGGCCTGGGTTTTATGAAGTTTTTTTTAAAAAAGGGCCATAACCTGGGCTTTGGCCTCCACTTTATTTAAGAGCGTTTTTTTTGAGGGTTCCATGGGTGCTGGGCGGCTAAAGGTTTGGTGATTTTGACCAAGGGCCTGATGGATTGAGTGATTGGTTTAAGGCTTTGACTTAACAAAGGGTTAACAAAAAACTTTTTTAGGTTTAGGCGAGTTTTTGGGAAAATTGGCTTGGAAGGCGGGCCTTTTTCCGCTCCAAAGGGCTAGTCAATTTAGGCCTTATAATTCGAGAAATCCTCCGCCATCTCCCTCATCTGTCCAAATATTGGAAATCGCCTGTCCTTTATTGTATATTTGCCTATAAGGCTTGGCTAACTCCCATGGCTTTGGTGCGGCCCGGGGCAGGGCTTTGTTGCCTTTTTAGCTAATATTAGAAATATTTTTCAAGATTTTTTACATTAACAAACAAATGATCATTGAAAAAGTTTAATTTTTAGTCATTTTTTTGACCTTAAACCAGGGCATAGTCTTTTGGAGGCTCCAAAAGCTAGGTTAAGAGTCAAGTTAATGGCAAAAAAAGGCCCTTATTTTAATCAGGGGTTTTGGTGGTAGACTTTGACTGTCTGGCCCTTTCCGGGGCCCTGGCCAGCCTTAGTTGACCAGACAAGTTGTCAATTGAATTGGGTTTTTGGCCTGGGGCGAAAACCTGGGCGCCCTAATTTTGGCCTTGACTAGGCCAAAACGCTCGCTCCTTATTTCTGGCCTGGGCCAAATTTTAGCCCTGGCTGAAATTAGGGCCGTAATTTTTGTCATTGATTGGGCCAAGCGCTTGGCTCCAAAATTTATAAACTGGCTGGGTATTGGATTGGTTTTATGACCGTAATGGGCTATGACATAAGCAGGGTTGAGGGCGAAATTACCGTCAATCTCAAGGCGGCCGACCCGTATGGGCTGGTCCAAGCCTCGGTCTTAGCCATGAGTTCCCTTTTGACTAATAAAAACTTGCCCCAGGAGTATTGCGAGACCTCGTGTTTGTTTTTCGCCGGGGGCTCCAGAAATGAACTGTTGTCAAGGCTCTGGGTTGAGCTTTTGTATTATTTGCGAGGGGAGCATTTGAGTTTAGTCAAGGCCTCGGTGGCCGAGTTTTCCGAATCCAAGCTGGACGTGGAGTGTATGTTTAGCCCGGAATTTACCTTAGGGGCGCTTTTGCTGGGCCCGGAGTGGTTGGAAGGCCAGATCTCGGTTCCGGTGTGCATGGAGGTAAACGGCCGGTGGCTGGCCACCATAATTTGGAAAGCGGCGGATTGACCGGTGCCTAAATTTAAACTGCCCCCGCGGTTACCCTTCCGCAAGATGGGACTGGCCGGGCTGGGACTTATCGGGGGATCTTTAGTCAAGGCCTTCATGCCCTTTGGTGGTTTGGAAATTTCCGTTTTTGACAATAACCCAGAAACAGTCAGGGAAGCTAAGAGAATTAAGAGACTGGCCCGGGTCACCAACGATCCCGATGAGTTTTTGTCTTGGCCTTTGGATCTGGCTTATTTGTGTCTGCCCGTAAAAAGAAATATCGAGCTGGTCGAACGCATGGGCCAGCTGGGGGTGCCTTACCCGGTCACGGATTCGGGAAGCACCAAGGGCCCCATCACCGAGGCCGCCCTTCGGGCCGGCCTTAATTTTTGCGGGGGCCATCCCATTGCCGGGAAAGAAGTGGCCGGTTTTAAGCACTCAACCGCGGAATTGATTAAGGGTTGCCTTTTTCTTTTAACCCCCGACGAGCGCTTTGGGCCTAGGCAAAAGGAACTTTTGGGCCGCCTAAAAAACCTGCACGAGCTCTTGGAATGCCGGATACGTTTTGTTTCCCCCACCCGTCACGATAAAATTTATGGCCTAATCAGTCATCTGCCTTACGTCACGGCCTCGGCCTTGGCCGGAACGGCCTTGGAAAAAGGCGGAGCGGACATCTTGTCTTGGGTGGGCACTGGTTTTAGGGACACGACCAGGGTCGGGGCCTCGCCGCCCCTTAAATGGGTTGAGGTGGCCATGGAAAATTCTCAAAATCTCTCCCAATACATTGGCGATTTGATTGAAGTTTTAAGTAAATTGCAAGTCGTCATCGCCCAAAAAAACGAAGAAGAATTAACCAAAATGTTATCGGAAATCTCGGCCTTTCGCCGGTTATTGGCCAAGGATTAGCCAATAAAAAAACCCGCCCCTGGCTGGGGGAATTTTTTTTATGGCCCGCTCTGGAGGATTAAATTAACCTAAAAAGAGTTTTTTGCCCCATGCTGAGGCTTACTTAAGACCCTTGGGCCGCCTTTTTGTTAGACTGTCATGGGCTTTTGTTTTGGACCAAGGGGCCCTTGATTGAGGGTCAAGGCCCTGGGAATCTTTAGCCCAGAGTCTAATATATTTACAAGCTTTTAGATGGTAAAGGGGTTTAGAATAATCAGCCAAGGGTAAACTCGTTTTTAATAAGTTGGGGTCTATTGAAATTCGGCCTTCTTTCGAGTAAACTACCTGAGCTTGGAAAACCCCCAATTCCAAGGCAAGGGCCTTGGGCCTTAACTTGACGGGACGTGGCGCAGCCTGGTAGCGCACCTGAATGGGGTTCAGGGGGCCGCTGGTTCAAATCCAGTCGTCCCGACCATCAAAGGCAAAATAAGGGGTCCTTGGGCTAGCGCCCATGGGCCCCTTATTTTTTTTTGGCCCCCCTTGGTTTTTTTCTATGAAAGTCGTCGAGACTTTCATTTGCTGGGGTGTTAAAGTTTTATCATGAGCGTTTTTTGCCCCTTATTTTTTTATTTGTAGCGCCGGCCAGTTGGTTTTTTTCTAATTTGGCCTAAGTTTGGTCTCCATGCATCTTAAACGCCTGGAAATAGTTGGCTTCAAGTCATTTATCGAGCGGACCCCGGTTTCCTTTAGTAAGGGCATCAGCGCCGTGGTCGGTCCCAATGGCTGCGGCAAAAGTAACATCATTGACGCCATCAGGTGGGTCATGGGGGAGCAGAGCCCCAGGTTACTTAGAACCAGGAACATGGAAGATCTTTTGTTTAACGGCTCGGTGGG
>JAITJP010000447.1 GCA_031278835.1 Deltaproteobacteria bacterium | reverse complement strand
GAAATTGACACACGATTGATTTTGGCCAGTACGTGAGGTTTGGATGGGCGAGTTGAGAGTGAAAGGCTAAGGCTAAAGATCCATCTGCGGGGGTTAACCCCCGCAGATGGATCTTGACGTAACAGCGATAAACAGGTATAAGGAAAAAATCTAAATTGGGAAGAAATTTTTTTTGATGGTATCTATTCAGATGATAGAAAATTTTTATAATAAAATTATTATCTTAACTCATAATTCGGTAGCCTGCATCGCCACCAAAGCCTTTTTATTATAAGATTCGATGATGATTGATAATAACCCCTTATAATTAAGGGGTTTTTTAGTTTTTGCTTGAGTGATTATGTCCTGATAGGTAACCAAGCCTAATGGAGAGCTTTATGAAGCCCAGCTTAGCTTTGACCGAGCTTAACCTCTGGAATATAAAGCCGAAATAGAAAAAAAAATATCCAAGGGCTAAGGCCCATACTGGGAGCTTTGGCCCTGTTCTGAGCCATTCTCGCCGCCCCCCTTTACGGCTTGGCCATAAGGGGCCGGCGGGATGATTTTTTACTATTACTCAATTAATTTTATAATTAATCAAGTAATGTCCAGGCCTGATTGTAAGTATTTCTATATTTATAAGCGATTATGTTTAAATAGGCTTAATAGCCCTGGGTCGATTTGTTAAGGTGCCAAAAAAAAAGCCCCCGCGGATTCGGGGGCTTTTTTTTGGCACGGCGCGGTGGAAGATAACCGTGAGGATGGCCAAGAAGGCTTTGCTTAAAGGTGAAAGTTACTTAGTCCAGAAACCTAACCCCGATATTGAGGCTAAGGCCCAGGTCGATGGTCTCGGTGATGGTTTTATGGCCAGAGGATATTTCCAGCTGGTAGGGGCCGGAATGGGGCGGCAGATGGTCAAATTTAAAGTCACCAAAATAGTTGGTTAGCTGGCTGGACAGGAGCTCGGAGCCTCGAAAGAGCTTGACTTGGGCGCTTTCCAGGCAATCTTCGCGGCCATCGGGTAAATGAAAAGCCACGGAACCGGCGATGTGTTCGTGGGTAAAACGGTAGAGATTTTTGTAATAGATTCGAGGTTTGGTCTTAAGTTCTGGCCTTAGGACCTCAAGTTGTTCATCTTGGACTTTTTTAGCCATTTCTTCATCGGTCAGTTTAAAAGCTTGGAAAGCATAGGAACCGCAAGAAGAGACTGGGCGAGGTGATTTCCAGCCCTGGTCGAGAAGATGGACGTCCCAGGACCATTTTTGGGGGATTTGGAGCTCTTCGTTCCACCAAATGTGACCATAGGGGCAGGCCTCGAGGAGGTCTTTGCGGCCCTTGGACAGGGCCAGATCGATAATTACGATGCCGTCGGGGCGCTTTGAGAGGGCCCCGTTACTTTTGGCCACGCAGGGAGGGTTGTCGCATTGATTGCAAGTGACCGGCAGATAGGCCACGTCCATCAGGGAACCGGAACCGCGCTCTCGTTTATTGATGTCCAGCCAGCGGTGGCCGTGACGAGGTTGGGGCAGACTGTAACCGGGAAACTCGTTTTCGCAGTACTCGTCTTTGATGGTCAAAAAGCAGTTGTAACAATTGGTGCAGCGCTCAAGGTCAATGACTAGGTTCCATTTACTCATGGTTGGCCTCCCTCATGCCAAAGACGAACCTCGATTAGGCAGGAATTGCAAGCAATTGAGTGACTGCGTTTTATGATTGGCCGGGATGGGGTCAAAATGTTAACGCAGCCGCCCCGGTCTGGGCTTTCACCCGGAATCCCGATGGGAGCGTAGATGGCCGAGGACTCGTAGGAATGAGCCGTGCCCGGGGGAACCCGCTGGGTTAGGTGGGCCACGCAGATGACCGAACCGCGGTCATTGTAGAGCTCCACCAATTGGCCGTGCTCGATACCCCGTTTGGCGGCGTCGATGGGGTTTAGGCGGGCTATCCAATAATCCCAGTCACCCACCCGGACTCGGTGATCGGCGATGTCGCAGGTGTGACTGTCTTTGCCGTCCGACATGGTGTGGAAACTGTAACGGTTGTGTGGGCTAATGAGTTGCAGGGGATACTTTTCATAGAGTTTGGAGCTGGGCCCTTCCCAGGAGGGAATGTAGCGGCTCATGACCGGCCTTTCCGGATCGTTTGGATCAAAACGGCTCAGGCTCGAGCTGACGAATTCTATCTTGCCGCTTTGGGTTTGCAGGCCGGTTTTAAAGCCGCCGCTTTCGTCCGAAGGCAGCGGGTCGTTTTCGGGAAGGTCGTTTTTTCGGCCCTCGTAATACCAGCGCCAGGAGACCGGATCGCGGTCCTCGGGTTTGGGGGCCGGGACCACGAAATAGCCTTTTTTTAGAAATTTTTTCCAGGAAATGTGACTGGTCATGTCGGTGGCCTCAAAAAGGCGCCGGCACCAATCCAGTTCCGAGGATGATTCCGAGAAATAGGCCCCCAGGTTAAGCTTTTCGGCGATCAAGGTGAAGATCTCAATGTCGCTTTTTGATTCTCCCAGAGGCTCGATACACTTGTGTTGCATGGCGATGACCCGGTTATTGACTTGACTGTGGGCAAAGCCAATGTAACCGCCGCAGTTGGCAAACTCGCCAATGTCAAAGCGCTCGAAATTGGTGCAGGCCGGGAGGATCACGTCGGCGAACTTGGCCTCGCCCTCAAACCAAATGGACTGGTTGACCACGAACTCCAGTTCCGGGCTTTTGTACATATGGGCGTAGCGGTTGGTTTCGGTCATGGTGCCAAAGTGGGAGCCGCCGTATTTGTAATATAGCTTGACTTTGGAGTAGCCCGGGGCCGGGTAGGGTTTGGGCCGAAACTGGCTCTCGATGGTGGCCGAATCGTTGGTCCAGCCCAGGGCCTCACCCTTTAGGATGGCCTCGGGGATCTGCAGCCTGGGTACTGACTGGGAAACCGTGTTCATGGTCAAAACTTGGGGCATGCGCTGGTACATGTTGACGGCCAGGGCCGTCCCGGCCAGATCGCCGGAAAGGCCGCCTTCGGCGTAACCGGGAAAGAAAAAGCGACTGTCGATGGGGGCTCCTTGCTGAAGGTTACCCATGTTCACCCCGGGTTTACCGATACCCTGCATGGCCATCAGGTAGACCATGGATCTGGCCCACTCCACGCCAGTGGCGCTGCGGCAAGCCGATCCAAAACCCTGGACGCCGCCGGCCCCCAGGTAGGTACGGCTTTTACCCCAGCGGCGGGCCAGGGCCCGGACCTCTCTGGCCGGGATATCGGTTTCGGCTTGTTGCCACTCGGGTGTTTTGGGCTGTCCGTCATCTTGGCCCAGGACATAGGCCTTCCAGTCTTCAAAACCAACGGTGCGCTTGGTCACGAAATCCTTATCGTACAAATCTTCGGTAATCCAAACGTAAGCGATGGCGTGGGCCAGGGCGGCTTCGCTGCCGGGCTTGGGGGCCAACCATTTGCCCCCGAGCATGGCCGCCGTGTGATTGAAAAAAGGATCGATGTGGACGAACTCGATACCTAGCTCTTTGGCCCAGAGGCGCCTGATGGTGCCTTCCTGGGCCCCGTAGACGCCGCTGGTGGTCTCCGGGTCACTGGACCAAAAAACCATCATCTCGGCGTGTTTAAGGATATCTTCCACGGTGGAAAACTGGTCGGTTCCGCCCAGGCGCATGGTCTTGCCCCAATGGTGGACGGCCCCCCAGTACCAGCCCTCCCAACTGTCGGGGTTGTGGTCAACGTAGGTGGTGCCGATCAGGTTAAAAAAGCGCCGGCGGGCCGAAAGCCAGTAACCAAGGTTACCCCAGAGGTGGTGGGAGCCTGAGCCGTTTAAGATGGCCCCGGGCCCGTGTTCCTGTTTGACCCGCAAAATCTCGCCGGCCACCAGGTCCACGGCTTCATCCCAAGAAATGCGTTCATAGCCAGAGCTGCCCCGGTTTTGGGGATTTCTCTCACCATTGGGGTCAAAATCCACCCGCTTCATAGGATAAAGCAAGCGTTCCTTGGAATAGATGGTCGATTTGACACAAACGGTGAAGGGGCTAACCGAGGTTTTTTTCGGGGCGGTAAATTTTTTGCCCCGGGCCTCGATGGTCCAGGGCTCGGGATCGTCATCGTCCAAATCCATGGGGGTGATTCGAATGATGCGGTCATCCTTGACGTGGACAAATACCGGCCCGCCGTTGGTGTTGTTGCAATACCTCATGGTGCCGTCGGGCATGGGCGTCCCGTAGGAAACCCAGCTGTCCATGCAACCGTTAAGAATCCTGACAAACTGAACCACGAACTTTTCTTCACCCATGGCCTGGGAGCGAAGGGTTTTCAAAGACGAGACCACGGTTAAGCGATCGCGGAAGGGGTCCAGGATATTGGCCATGTCCAGGGCGCTTTCAAAAACCATGTCCACGTCGGTCGGGCCGTCTAGGTTAGTGCCGGTCAGCACCTGGCCCTGGTCAAATTTATACCAGCGCCCGAAAGATCGGTCACGGATTCTTAAGGTGACCGTGAAATCAAGGGCCGACAAGGTTTGTTGGTATTTGGGATAATTTCTGGCCGTGAGCCGAAAGACCCGGGCCAGGCTAAAAAGGGCGCCTTTGGCCCTAAGCCAGGCGGTCATATTTCTTAGGCGCGTCGTGGGGCCCATAATCGGGGCGGCTATGGAACCCATGAGCGATTTTATGGGATTAAACATAAAAGGGACTCCATTAAATTGTCATTATCGCAAAAATTACTTAATTTACATCTACAAGGCCGTGCTTACTCTTAAAAAAGCTTAAAAGTATAGGCAATCAAGGGCCGGTTTGGCCGGCTTGGCCGTCTTGGTCCGGCTTTTCGTTAAAGCAAAGGGCGGGATTTTGTTAAAATAAAGCAATATTTATGCCAATAGACTTATGGGCTTAAATAAAATAAAAATACCCGGGCGGGCCTTTGCTCAAAAAATTTTTAAGCCGCCTAAAGTCAAGTCAAAAAATCTTGAGGGCCCTGATCTAAAGCTTTAGGGCTTTTGAAGCTTTTGGCGGCCAGGGCTGGGCCCCAGGGTCTTTTTTAAAAGTGTTTGATTTGTTGACAGTGGTTTTGGCTCGGGCTGTAGCCAGTGTCTCATTTTCGGACAGTTAATAAAGCCCATGACCAGGGCGCTCCCTAGCCATGGGCTTTTCTGGGTGATGGCATTGATTTTGCTTAAAGAAGTATTCAAGCACCATCGGTAGTTTTAACCATATTTAAATCCAAAACCTGGAGTTAACGGATTCTTTGCCGTTAATCATCTCGACTTGGATGAAAACTTTATTTATTCATTTCAATAATGAAGTTTAGGAGTTGATTAAATGATAGTCAGAAATATTTCCGAGGTCAAACCCTACGATCCGCCCGTCCATTTCGGGGCCGTCTCCCTTAGGGTTCAAGGGGCCGAAGAATCCGGCTTAACCAAGTTCTGGGTGGGCATGACCCATTTCCTGCCCGGCGGCGGGGCCGAGTGGGACTATGAGACCTCGCCCACTGAAAAGGTTTATTACGTCCTGAGGGGCGAAATCACCGTTAAGACCAAGGACAGTGAAGTGACCGTCAAAGAGGGCGATTCCTTATATTTGGCGCCCTATGAGGGTCGATCCATGATCAATCATTCTAACTTCCCCTGTACGCTGTTGGTTTCCATCAGCTATCCGGACAAGAAATAAGTTTCTAAGCCTAGAAACAAAAAAAACTAGGAAAAATCAGAAAAAACCAGAAAAGACCAGAAAAAAGTGGCTTTTCCACCTAAGGCAGAGGAAAGAGACAATGATCAAAGTCGAAGCTTCATTTGTTGAGCAAATGTTCAGCCTCAAAGACAAAGTGGCTTTGGTAACCGGGGCCACCGGAGCTTTGGGCGGGGCCGTGGCCAAGGCCTACGCCTGTCAGGGGGCCAAGGTGGTCTTGAGCGGTCGTAACCTAAAAAAACTAGAAGAAATCAAAGCCGAGTTCACGGCCGGTAATCTGGCCTGCGAAATCGTCTCCGGCGATCCGGCCCTGGAGTCGGAGGCCTCGCGGGTAGTTGATTTCGTGGCCACCACATTTGGCCGCCTCGACATCCTGGCCGTGTGCCATGGCTACAATAAGCCCAAAGACATTTTGGAGCAAAGCGTCGAGGAGTGGCAGACCATCATGGACGCTGATCTCAAAAGCGTCTACATAATCTCTAAATTAAGCGCCGCCCAAATGGTCAAGCAAAACTCGGGCGGCAAAATAATCGTCACCTCCTCGGCCAGGAGCAAGATGGGCATGAAGGGCTATACCGGTTACTGCGCTTCCAAGGGGGCCTGCGACCTAATGGTCCAATCCATGGCCTGCGATCTGGCCGCTCATGGCATAAAGGTCAACTCAATTAACCCGACCGTTTTCCGCTCCGATTTGACCGAATGGATGTTTGACAAGGAATCGGCCGTTTACCAAAACTTCCTTAAACGGCTGCCCATCGGCCGTTTGGGCGAGGTCGAAGATTTCGTGGGCCTTTTCACTTTCTTGGCCGCTAAAGCTTCCGATTTTTTGACCGGCGGCAACTTTGACGCCACCGGCGGTTATTGGGCCAATTGATCATTAGTTGCCCCAAAATAACCATTGATCAGGCTTAACCATTAGCCAAAATTTATTTTTGGCTAATGATTAAAATCTAGGGAGCCTTCCAGGTCAATTGGGCTCAAATAACTAAGTTTAGTATGGAGAATTCGCATGAGCGATAAAGTTTTTGTCGATCTTTCGCACCCTTTTAGCGCCGACATCCCCCGGTGGCCTTATTTCGCTAAACCGGTCATTGACAACATGCACAGCATGGCCAAAGGGGGCGTTTTAACCCAGCGCATTGACTGCGTCCAGCACACCGGAACGCATTGCGACGCCCCTCGCCACGTCATGGAAATCGAGTTCGATGGCAAGAGAGCCCGCTATACTCACGAGATGCCGGTGGACGCCTATACCGGTGAGGCCGTTTGCTTGGAAATCGATATCGAGCCCTGGGGCTTGATCTTACCCAAACACCTTGAGGCGGCTTGCGAAAAGATCAAGATCAAGCCGTCCGAACTGGAAAACATGGTCCTGTGCCTCAATACCGGCATGCACAGAAAATTCGACGACTCCAAGGAATATTTTCATTATTCCTGCGGCACCGGGGTCGAGGCCGGCAAGTGGTTTGTCAAAAATAAACTCAAATGCGTGGCCATGGACATGCAGGCCCTGGATCACCCACTGCACACGGCCATTGGCAATAACGGCATGACCCGTTTGAACCTCTTAGGGGCTTCCGGCCGTCCGGTCACCGAAGAGTACATTGAAAAATTCGGCGAGGAAGCCTACGCCGAATTCGACAAGGAATTGTACATAAAAATTCATGGTCAAGCCGCCTACCAGGCCAAATTTGGCGACTTGGAGGCCATTGGCTGCTGGGGCACCTGGGAGCCCTGTCATAAGCAGATGCTGGGCCATGGCATAGTCGGGGTCGAGAACCTGGGCGGCGATCTTGATAAGGTCTCCGGCAAACGCTTTAGGTTCTTTTGTTTCCCCATGCGTTGGTACCTAGGCGACGGGGCCATGGTCCGGGCCGTGGCCGAAATCGATAAGGCTGACCTTAATGACGTTCCCACCAGAACTTACAACTACGGGGGTTGTATCTAAACCTTAAAGCCGTAGCCCGTCCGGCTAAATCGAGGATTGGGCCTGGCCCAATCTTCGATTGGCCTTAGGCTGGCCGGCCAACTTCGCTTAACAAAGTTAAAGCGCCGGCTAGAACTTAAGCCAGTTTTAGCCTATATTAAGGAATTATATGAATTC
>JAITJP010000407.1 GCA_031278835.1 Deltaproteobacteria bacterium | reverse complement strand
TTTTGTTTTTTTTGTTTTATCGATTATAACCCAAGTGACTTTGCTTGGCCTTAAACCGGCCCTGGGTTGGATTAGAGCCAAGCCGGGCCGGTCGATTTTTTTCTTTTTTTTTAGGCGGCGGCCATGGCCTTTTTAATGCCCACGACGCCCTCGTGAGCGTTTTCGGCGTAAATGTCCGCGCCTATGCGGCTGGCCCACCTGGGGGTGACCGGGGCCCCGGCCACCATGGTTTTTATCTTGCCCTTGAGCCCGGCTTTTTTAAGCATTTCCTCAAGCTGTTTTTGCTCACCCAAGGTGGTGGTCAATAGGGCGCTGGTAGCGATGAAGTTTGAATTGTGCTTCACCGCGTCATCGATGATGTCTTCGTTGGCCCGATCCCGGCCCATGTCGTAAACGGTAAAGCCGTTGGCCCGAAACATGGCTATGCCAATGCCCTTACCGATGTCGTGGATGTCACCCTTGACCGTGGCGGCGGTAATGATGATGTCGGAGTTTTCGGACTTACTGCCCGGGGGCAGGGCGGCCATGAGTTGTTCCGAGGCCTGACTCATGACGTCGGCGGCCATCATCAGTTCGGGCAAAAATAGCTTGCCGGCCGAAAACAACTCGCCCACTTTGTTTATCCCCGGTATAAAGCCCTGCTCCATCAGGAGCATCGGGTTTTCGCCCGAATCAAGATGCTTTTTGACTTGTTCCAGGGCCAAATCCGCGTCTTGCTCGAGTACGGATTTGGCGGCCAGTTCGAAAATAGCGCTCATAACTAAATCTCTCTAAAAAAAATTATCGCGTGGCTAAATAGTCAGGTTCGCTCAGGCCAAACCGGCTCTGGCTTTGAAACGGTTAAGACAGTTAATGTCCAGATCCAGTTTCCTGGCGATGTTAAATTTGCATTCCAAGCCTTTGGGCACCTTGCCCAGGGGCATCATTATGCCAAATCCATTGTCCGCCCGGACTTCCGACATGATGATGGGATCGGAGAGTTCCACCACGCTGACTCCCAGCTTATCGGCCACGTATTTTTTGGCCTGCCCAATTCTCATCTTCTTTGACAGTTGGAGCCTAGCCACCAGATCTCCGGCGGTTCGCATTCCTCCCATCCCAGAAGCTTGGGCGTGGGCCACGGCCATCCCCATGGGATCGCCGACGCCAACCTATAAGCCGTCCAGGCGACACAGCTCCACCATGGCCTTGGAGACCCGGCTGACTATGTCCACGGGCGGGTAATCGGTGACCGGAACCGCCCCAACCCCCATGCCCATGTTGGCGTGGACGGGAATGGTGGCCGCCTCGGAACAGGGTTTGATTAAGGCGATGGTCCTGGCCAGGTTCCAAGGGGTGCTTTCGGTATTGTTGGTGTTGACCACCGGGCCAAACACGGCCACGCCGGCTTTTTCGGCCAGTTTTAACTGTTCGGTGGGATATAAACCGGCCAATCTCTGGCCCTCGTGATACATCTCGCCGTGCATGCCCAAGACAAACTCTCCGGCCATGCCCATTTCAATGGCCATGTCCGGATACTTGGCCGTCAGTTTTTCCACGGCCAAAAGCGAGGCCTTAAAGTCAGGATCCCCGCTGGCCCCCACCGTGTCGAGGTTAATGCCATCGGCCCCGGCCTCCCACATGCTTTCGGCTATGAAAACTATGTCTTCCACGGCCGAGGCCACCATTTCGTCATAGGCGGCCCGGCCTTCTTTGATCTTGCCCTGGGGCAGTAATTCCATGGGATTGGGGAAAGGCCCGTCCGGCTGGGTATAAAGGCCCAAATTGGGCATGGCCCCGTAGAACATGGGGGCGTGGGTAACGCTTAGGGCCTGCTCCAAGGTCCCGGCCTCGTAGCTGACTATGGGCTTAAGCATTTTGTAGCTATAGTCAACGTGACAAAGCTCGGTGGTGTCCGCTCCCAAAAGCCGCTCATAGATGGCCAAAGAGTTAACCCGGTCTTCGAAAAGCGAATGCCTTTTGATTTTTAAGGTGGCCGCGTCATAGGTGAGAATTACTTCGTTGCCCATCTCAACCCCGACGATTCGTTCCTTACGCTTAAATAACTCAACCAGGTACTCGATTTCGTCTTGGTTCAAAGGGGGCACCCCGCCTTTGTCCACGGCTTCTTCTATGCCGGCCTCGATGTCTTCCCGAAGTTCCTTTTCGGACATCTCAAGCATGGAGCCATCGCCCATGCGGGTTACGATATTTGACATGCTTTTCTCCTTACGATTAACCAAGCCAAAACTAAAAAACCTTCCCAATCAATCAGAGTTTTTAGCCAGAAAAAAAAACTGCCTTGATTTGAACTGGCCAAGGGTAAAGAGCAAATGTCGTGCCGTCAATATGAAAAAAATTACAATGTATTCACGCTCTTAGACGAATATAAAAAAGCCCTCGCTGATTCAAAAGCGAGCCGAGCCCCAGCTCAAGAGGCTCTTTTGGCCCCCAAGCGCCTAAATTAGAATCAGTAATTTCTATAAATTCTCCACACTTAGCCCATGAATCAATTAATTAACTCGCTTATGAAACGAGCGGCCCCTGATGAGTTAGAGCGGCTAGCTAGCCGCGATTATTTTTCCCCGGCCTGCTCCCAAGGGCAATGATTTCGCGTCAAATCGTTTTGAATCAAAAGCGTCGTATCCCCATTAAAGCCCACTATTTACTAGTTTTATTGATTCAAATTATCCCTTACAAACCTAGTCATTTTGCCTCGAAGCTCTCCATTGATTCATGAAAGAATCGTCAAGCGAAATTTCCATGTCCGGTAATTCACCAAAATAACATAATAAAAATTAGACCAGTCGGCTTGGAAATTGCGAAAGGCCATTATCGAATAAATTTATCGGCCATGCCCCGGGACCGCCAGGCTCGAAAAAAAATAAAAAATTTTTTCCAATGAGCCCAATTAAACCAATGGCTTAGAGCGCCTGGGCCAAGCCCTTTTGGGCCCCAAAATTGGTCATGGCCAAAGCCAAAGCTCAGGTAGGTCCAAAAAAGGCCCCGTAAACGGTCAAAATCGCCCCTAGACGGCCTTCAAAAGGCCAAACCTTACAAATAACAGGGCTAAGGGCTCCCAGGCCCGCCTAGGGCCTATTAGGGCCGTTTCTCAAAAATGACCCCCAGGGCCCACTCGGGCCGATAAGCCCTGAGAAAAAACCCGCTTCCAAACCAATGCGAAAAAATTTGATCTTTTAGCTATAATCAAAAAAAAAATAAAAACAAATAAAATGTCCATAGAGAGCCAAAAGGCTTTTGGGCTTTTTATATATTTCCTTAAAGTAGGCTTTTAAGTATTTTTAATCAAAAGCCTAGGTCAAAGTCCCAGTATTTAGCCAAGGAAATAAACCTAGGCTTTTAAAAAAATCTTTGCTTAGGAATAATCGATAGAGATAACAAAAAAACTCAATTCTTAAGGCGTGAAAGGATAGAACATGCGTCAACTTAAATTAGGTATGCACACCTATACTTTGCATTTATGGGGTTTTGGCCAAATCTGGTTTTCGCCGGGTGGGGAAACCTACGACAAGGACTACGACTTAATCGAGCTAATCGACAAATCGGTCTCCTGGGGTCTTGATGGTTTGCACATCACCGGAAGCGATCTTGAATCAAGGGACGATAAAAGGCTCGAGCAAGTGGCCAAGGCGGCCGCGGATAAGGGTTTGTACCTGGAGTATAACTTCTCCCTAAACGAGGAGAGTGATCCCCGGATAAACGACACCTTTGAAAAGGCCCCTTACGTGGCCCATAAACTGGGGGCTGATTTGGCCAAGTGCAGCCTAGATATTCGTAGAAAACCGCCCCTTTATGGCAGCTGTATGCAAGCCCATGTCATGAAGCAGTTGGCCGACATTCATGACCAAGTTAAAAAGGCCCTGCCGGCTTACGAAAAATACAAGGTCCGTTTGGCCATCGAAAACCACACGGAAACTTACGCCGACGAGATCCTGTGGCTGGTTAACCAGATAAACCATCCCCTGGTGGGCGTTTGTTTGGACACGGTCAATTCCTTTCCCGTTTTGGAAGGCCCCGAGGCGGCCGTGGAAAAACTGGCCCCCCAGGCCATTTGCGTTCACTTTTGCGATCACAAATTAGACCGCGATGAGTACGGGGCCAGGTTTCATGGCGTGGCCATAGGCGATGGCGACATCGATTGCGCCAAGGTGCTTGATTTACTTAGACGCGTCTCTCCCTTGGATAGAATCACTTTCGAAATCGAGTGGGACAAGGGCTCCGATACCTTGGAAGAGGCCAAAAATAAACAACTCGAGGCCTGCCTTCGCAGCATCAAGTATTGCCGAGAAGTTCTCAAAATCGGCCGGGAACAAGAACTAATCCTTTAAGCCAATGGCCCGAAAGGGCCAAAAAGGCCAAACCAAGCTCAATAACAAAACCAATAAACATTATAAAAATAATAAAACAAATAAAAACTAACAAAACTTATAAAAGTAATAAAAATAACTTAAGGCTTATCTCAGCCCCTTTAAACATTGCCGAGAAGTTCTTAAGGCCGGCCGGTAAAAAGAAGCAATCGTTTAGGCCTAAGGCCCGAAAGGCCAAACAAAACAAACATTAATCATAAAACTTATAAACCATAGATAAATAACAAATCAAACATAAAGAATAAAACTAATAAAACTAATAAAAATCATAAAAATAACTTAAGGCTTGCCGGCGCGGCTTCAAGTCCTTCCGAGAAGTTCTTAAGACCGGCCGAGAAAAAGAAGCAATGGCTTAGGCCAAGGGGGCCGAAAGGCCAAAAAAACAAAGATTAATCACGAAACTTATAAAACAAGCTAAAGCTACAAAGTATAGATAAGTAGCAAAAGAAATAAAAATTATAAAACTAATAAAAATCACAAAAAAAAGCCGCCCGTCCAGGGGCTTAGCTGGAAGGGCGGAAGAGACATGGAACCGGTTTGGGATAGTTTGTTCTATCCAATGATTTTTTTTTAAATCAACCCATCAACGGAGGATTTAAATATCGAATTCAATCAACTTAACCTATTTTAAGCTGTAGAGGATTGTACTCATGAAAGACAACATCACCAGCCGTGTGGATTACACGATTTTTGGGGGAACGGCCTTAATCTATTTGGCCTTGTTTCTGTTCATTGTCATTGTGCCAACTAAGGCCGAAAGCGCCATTAGCGCGACGCTCAATTTTACCTTTAACAAATTGGGCTGGGTGTATTTACTTGGCTGCACCTTTTTCTTGGTCTCATTGCTGATTCTGGCTTTGGGGCCAACCGGGAAGATTAAGCTCGGAAAGCCAGACGATAAGCCCGAATACAGTTTCGTCAGCTGGATTGGCATGCTGTTTGGGGCCGGTATCGGCGTGGGCCTTTTGTACTTTGGCGTAAACGAGCCCATGAGCCATTTTCTCAATTCGCCCTTTTTCGAAAACGGCACCCCGGCGGCTTCTCCGGACGGGCTGAGGTTAACCTATGTACACTGGGGGGTTCACCCCTGGGCCCTATACGTGACCTCTGGCTTGGCCATAGCTTACTTTAAGTTCCGCAGGGGCCTACCCAACCGTATCAGTTCTTGTTTCGAACCCATGTTGGGCCGAGACAAGCTGGACGGAAAATTAGCCAAAATCATCGACATCTTCGCCCTGGTGGCCACCCTGTGCGGTATCGCCACTTCCTTGGGTTTTGCCGCCACCCAGTTCTCGGCCGGTTTTAGCCGTCAGTACGGCATCGAAAACAGCCTGTTTTTGGTGGGCGTGGTCATCATGTTCGTTGGCACCGTGGCCACCATCTCGGCCATGAAAGGCGTGGCCAAGGGATTAAAGTATATTAGCGATCTAAACATGTGGTTAGTTTATATCCTAATATTTTTCATGCTGATCGTGGGGCCCCGAGTTTTTAACATTAACTTGATGTTGGAAGCCGTGGGCCGTTATTTTAACCAATTAATCGCCACCAGTCTCTTTACCGACGCCCCCGGCGTGGTCGCCGAAAAAATGGGTTGGAATTGGGTCGGCGGCTGGACGGTCATGTATTTCGCATGGTGGTTGGCTTTCGCCCCCTTCGTGGGCGGATTTTTGGCCGACATCTCCAAAGGCCGAACCATCAGGGAATTTATCCTCTCCTGCCTTTTCGCCCCCACGGTTCTGTGTTTCGTTTGGTTCGCTTTCTTTGGCGGAACGGCCATTGAATACGCCTTGACCGGTAAGATCAGCCCCGAGGTGGCCCAGTCGATGGTAAGCCAATCCGATTATTCGCTATTTATCATGCTAAGCGAACTGCCCATCTCCACCATCTCCATTGTCGTGGCCTTGTTTATGTCCCTGACCTTGATTATTACCTCGGTCAATTCCGGCACCTATGTCATGGGGGTCATGTCCAGTGGGGCCAAAATGGCCGAACCGACTTTGGGCATCAGGGGTTTTTGGGGGGCCTATATTTCCATAAACGCTCTCTTGTTTCTCTGGGTGGGCGGCATGCAGGCTTTAAGAAATTCATCCATGGTGGCCGCCTTTCCTTTCCTGATAATCCTGATGTTGATGATGATCAATACCATTTTTGCCTTAAATAAGGAAGTTAAAGGCCAACCCATGCCCATTAAGGAAGAAGCCGAGAGCAAGGCTTAATTTAGGCCAGGGTTTTGTCCCGGGGGCGCTGGTTAGTTGGCCAATCGAGTCAGGCCGGTAAGTCTGGGAAGGTCAAGGCCTGAAAGGCCAAGGCCTGAAAGGCCGGGAAGACCTGAACGGCCGTAAGGGCGGGGAGGTCGGGGATGGCTGGAATGGTTTGATTTGGTTTCGTTTTAGGGAATTTTTGGTTGGTTTTCCGGTTTTTTGGTCAGTCGATGGTTTTATTGGGCCAAATTTGTTTGGTTGTTTGAAACAAGACTGGTTGAGCCTATACTAAACCGGTAAATAAGTGAAAAAATCAACAAAAAATTACTGATTAACTTATTTACGTTAAAGAGCGTATAAGGAGGTAGACATTATGGGGAGAGGTTTTTTAGTTGATGAACTTCGCTTCACGCCCCGCATAGAGATCTTAAACGATGCGCAGATGGATCGGTTTCATCAGGCCGCTTTGGAGATCTTGGAGCGTTTGGGCATTCGCATGACCCATCCCAAGGGCCTGGAGCTTTTGGCGGCCGCTGGCTGTAAGGTCGTCAATAATCAAGTTTATTTTCCGCCCTGGGTGGTGGAAAAGGCTTTGACTATGGCCCCTCATCGATTGAGTTTGGGCAATAGGGACAACACTCGGGCCGTCCAGCTTGATGATCGCCGTTCCTACTTTGGGCCCACCCTCGATTGCATTTTTTACCTAGACCCCGAGACCGGGGAACGTTCGCCCTGCGACAGCCCCCACGTCAAGATCATGTCTAGGCTGTGCGATAAACTGGACAACTATACCTGGAACATGACCTTGGGGCTATGCAACGACTATCCGCCCACCATGGCCGATAAGGTGGCCTCGCGCCTGGCCATGGAGTTTTGCCGTAAGCCCACGGTTTGCTGCTGCGCCGACGTTAGGAGCTTGGAGCAAATCTACGAGATGGCCGTGTTACTGCAGGGCGGGGTGGACGAGTTCGAACGTCATCCCTACTTACTGCATCTGGCCGATCCGGTTTCCCCGCTTCTGTACTATGACCCGGTCGTGGCCAAGATGATTTACTGCGCCGAAAAGAAGATCCCCCTGATTAACTATCCAGGCATCCAAGCGGCCGGGACCTCGCCGGCCACCTTGGCCGGCACCATCGTCCAGGCCAGCGCCGAGGCTTTGTCGGGCTTGGTTTTGCATCAAATGGCCAATCCCGGG
>JAITJP010000038.1 GCA_031278835.1 Deltaproteobacteria bacterium | reverse complement strand
CCCTGGGGGCTTGGGGGCCCTTGACCCTCATTTACTCCCTGCGCCGCGCCTTCGAAACGCCTCCAAGGGGCCTTTTGGCCGTTCACGGGGCTATTTTTGATGGGGGCAGAGCTTGGTTTGTTTCAAGTCGCGGGCGGTTTTTTTCTTTTTTTTTGAACCCTTAAGAGGTTTGGGCTCAAATAGGTCACATAACCAACAAAATCACTGAACGGTTTTCGGTTATTTTGTAATGTTATTGAATAAAAAGGCCTTTTAGTTTTATTTAAACTTTATTATGGAAATTTAAATGAAGATAAAGTATTTATTGTTATTTTTAATACTCTTACTATTTGGCTGCGCTTCAAAGACCAAGCTTGTTCCTTTGGGTCAAGCCAGTTTTGAGTCGTATCGCCTAGACACTCAAGAGTATTTAAAAAACAACAGGGTTTTCGTAACCGAGAATCAGGCCTTCGAACTGGCCAACAATTCGCCTAGAGAATGGCGCCCTAAAGGTAAGCCAAAAAAAGGTATTTTACTGGTCCACGGTCTGGGCGACTCCCCTTGGTCCTTTACCGATCTTGGTCCGGCCTTGGCCAAAAACGGCTTTCTGGTCAGGGCCATTCTCTTGCCCGGTTGCGGTTCCAATCCCGCGGACATGATCGAAGTCAGCCTGGAGGATTGGCGAAAGGTGGTGGCTCAGCAAGCGGATATTTTGGGCACCCTCGTGGATGAGCTTTATTTGGGCGGTTTTTCCAACGGGGCCAGTTTGGCCCTTGAATACGCTTACAAAAATCCTCAGGTTAAGGGCCTACTTCTTTTGTCCCCGGCCATAAAATCCAAGGTGGGCGTGGACTTTTTGGCCCCACTTGCGGCCGTGTTTAAAGACTGGATCATGGTCCCCCGCTCAGGCCAACCCGAAAAGGACGCCTTTCGATACCGAATCGTTCCCACCAACGCTTTCGCCCAGTTCTACTACTTGAGCGTCTCGGTTCGGCGCCTTCTGCGCGACCAGCCCTTCGATAGGCCGGTGGTCATGGTCCTCTCCGAAAGCGATTCGGTTCTCGACGTGCCTTTTATTGTCAAAGCTTTTGAAGAAGATTTTACAAATCCGGCGAGTCGTCTAATCTATTACGGCAAAAGTGAAAAAAACTTACCCGATCGGAGCTATTATCGTACTGACTATATTCCAGAATTTAGGATAAGTTCCTTTTCCCACATGGGGGCCATGTTCTCCCCCACCAATGAATACTACGGCTTTAACGGTAAAGAACCCATGTGCGATAACGGTCAAAGCGATCGGGCCCAAAAACGCTGCCAAGCCGGTGATGAGATCTGGTATTCGGCCTGGGGGCTTTGGAAACCAGGTAAGATCCACGCCAGACTGACCTTTAACCCTTACTTTGATTGGCAGTTTCAAATCATCATGGAGGTTTTGTCGCCCAGCCGAAAGGCCCCAAATAAGGGCGCTTTAACCAATTGACCATTGGCCCCCACTCCTGGCCCGGGCCAAGAGCGAAAAAAAATACCCAAACGTTTTTAAGTTAAAAACTTAATTTTGGCAAGCCCTGGACGATTTTTACCGTCTCCAAACTAACGGTAATAACTCGTAAAATAAGATCCAGAATGTATCTTGGCTGGCCTCGCTCCTGGCCCCAATCATTGGGATCGTTTTTAAGGCCGCTACTTGGGTCAGTTTTGACTTGATAACGTTCCAAGACCCATTCAATGGGTGAACGGCCATTGACGACATAGTCATAGGCTTCCAGGGGAATCCCGGAAATCGTAATGTCCTGGTTAAAATAAATAATCGACTTATCGATTTTACTCCGAAAACGCGCCTTTTCGACTTTGAAGTTTCCTTTCTCCACCCCGGTAAGGCTGACCCGGCCATAAGCTTTGGCCCCCTCATAGTTCAAATGAATCCCGGCCAAATCGCGCCCGGCCTTTGAAAAGGCTTTGAAATCATCAAAGCGCTCAACCAAGGGCAGCCGGGGCCGGGTTTTCTTAAGGTCAGCCGAAAAGGCCCTTCGATAATCAGCGGAGTGCAAAAGTCCATAGATATAATAAAATATGTCATCTTTGGTAATTTTGATAGAGTATTTATTTTTACATATTTGTAATATATAGTCAGTTATGGCATCATGACGAATATAATCGCCAATAACCTGATCGGAATTAGAGCCCCCGTTCTGATTATTGTTTATTTCATAGTGGTAACGGGGAAAACACTGGCCATTAAATTGCAATTGAACGTCTGGAATAACGTTGGTGATAATGGTTGAAAATTCTTTGGTCACGCCTATTCCGGATAGACAGATAATTAAATTTTCATGGTCTTGGGTTGGAAATAAGTCAGGCAACAGATAGACGCGATTATTTAATTGCCTGTTAAAATAGACATTTTGCTTCGTAAATGGCCTATACAACCCAGTATAAATTGATTGGTCAGAAAATTTATAGCGTTTGGATCTTACGACATCGATTTTTTGCTGGTAATCCCAGGAAAATTTTCTTGAATCAAGGTCTAACTCCTTTGATATGTCCACTTCTTTTAAGCTTAATTTAAGTTTATCGATATTATTAACTTGATTATTGTAAAAATCTATAGTTTTCTTAATATTATTACGTAATTTAGAGACGGAAAAGTTATAACACCAATGATCACGGTTGGTTTTTAAGCCATTGGAAAAACATGGTTTGAAAAAGGTACAAATATTTTCGCGGTCTTTTTTATCGCCCAGAGCCAGGAAACTTTGAAATGAAGGGTCTCTTTGGTTTAGCCAGTCACCGGCCGAGTTGGCTTCTAGCTTATGCCAAACCAGTTCCGGGTTATGGAGGTCATGCCTCTGGGCCAGGATATCGAGCTTTTCTTCCCGGCTTAAATAATCGCCAATGTCATGGTAACGGATCTCGGCCGGGCCTTTATGACTTGGATTTTTAACCAAAATGGTTACGGCGATAGGCGTCCGGCTACCAGGGCCAAAAACGTTCCCGGCTTCTTTTTTCCTTACTTCACCAGAGGTTCGACAATTCCCTCTCAAGTTAAAAACGTATATCTTCGAAAACTCCTCAGCCAAGCATTTTCTCATACCATCCATGGCGCTCCC
>JAITJP010000317.1 GCA_031278835.1 Deltaproteobacteria bacterium | reverse complement strand
ATAGTGTTAATAAAGGCGAAGAGTTGTTTGATTCTAATTTGTCTTCAGTAAGCTTCATTCTAGGCCTCCAAGTGACGTCCTAGATAGCTTACCACAGCTCAAAAGAAATAACTACCTTTTTTTTGGAACTCCCGCTCAAAAACTGGCTATGGACAATGTCGGCACAATGAGCTATTATACTTGATGGTCTACTTTTTCTCTGGACTTCTAGCCTTAAATACTCTAGATTCAATGATTTTTGACTCTGACCGCGGCTGGAATGGTGAAGCTGGCCAAGAGCGGTTTTTTTTTGCCCGGGGCCAATGGGCCATATTTTTTTTCGGCCTGCCTTTGGGGTCGCTTTAGGGCTGGGTTTTTCGCGCTTTGGCTTTGGGGCTAAATACTTTTTTGTTAGTTTTAATTTTTGGGGAATTGGCCGCTTATTGGGGCTAAATGCTTAAATGAAACCTTCCTTTGAACTGGTTAGTGACTTTAGCCCGCAGGGGGATCAGCCCGAGGCCATCGAGCGGCTGGTTGAAAATCTTAGGGACGGCGCCCCTTCGCAGGTCTTGTTGGGGGTGACCGGCTCTGGCAAGACCTTTACCATGGCTAACGTGGTGGCCAGGGTGGGGCTGCCGACCTTGGTTTTGGCCCCCAATAAGACTTTGGCCGCCCAGCTCTATGGCGAGTTTAAGTCGTTTTTTCCCAATAACGCCGTGGAGTATTTCGTTTCATATTACGATTATTATCAGCCGGAAGCCTATATTCCCAACTCCGATACCTATATTGAAAAAGTCAGCCAGGTTAACGAAGCCATCGATAGGATGCGCCACGCCGCCACCAAGCAGCTTTTAGACCGAAATGACGTTTTAATCGTGGCCTCGGTCTCCTGCATTTACGGTTTGGGCTCGCCCGAATCCTATCAGGCCTTGATGCTGAATTTGGCCGTGGGCCTTGAGATTGAGCTTAGTAAAGTTCTTAGAAAACTTGTGGAAATGCAGTACGAACGTAACGACTTTGATTTTCACAGGGGGGTTTTTAGGCTAAAAGGCGACGTTTTGGAGATTTTTCCAGCTTATGAGGAGGACAAGGCCGTTAGGGTGGAGTTTTATGGCGACGAGCTGGAAAGAATATCTCTTTTTGACCCTTTGACCGGAAAAACCATCAAAAGTCAAAACGAGATGACCATTTATCCTGGTAGCCATTACGTGACCACCCGCCAGAACCTGGAAAGGGCCATCGTGGACATCAAGTCGGAACTTATGGAAAGATCCGATGAGTTTTTAAATCAAGGCAAACTAATTGAACTCCAGAGAATAAACGAACGAACCAATTATGACTTGGAGATGATGAAAGAATTGGGTTTTTGTCACGGCATTGAAAACTATTCCCGGCATCTGACCGGGCGCTCCCCGGGCCAACCGCCCCCAACCTTACTGGACTATTTTCCCAAGGAATTTTTACTTATCGTGGACGAGAGCCATATCGCCGTCCCCCAGGTCCGGGCCATGTACCATGGGGATAGAAGCCGCAAGAACACTTTGGTTCAATATGGTTTTAGGCTGCCCTCGGCTTTGGACAATCGCCCTTTAACCTTTGACGAGTTTAACCAGCGCTTAAGTCAAGCCATTTACGTTTCGGCCACCCCGGCCGACTATGAGCTGGAGCTCTCCAATGGACTGGTGGCCGAGCAGATTATTCGGCCGACCGGTTTAACCGATCCGCCCATGGACTTTAGGTCAGCCACCGGCCAGGTGGACGATCTTTTTTCGGAAATAAAAAAGCGAGTGGCTTTGGGCGAAAGGGTTTTGGTCACCACCCTGACCAAGCGCATGAGCGAAGACTTAACCGATTACCTTTCTGAAAAAGGCATCAAGGTTCGCTATCTTCACTCGGACATCAAGACCATAGAGAGAGTCGAGATATTAAGGGATTTACGTTTGGGCGAGTTTGACGTTTTAGTGGGCATAAATTTACTAAGGGAAGGACTGGATCTGCCGGAAGTTTCCTTGGTGGCCATACTGGACGCCGACAAAGAGGGTTTTTTACGATCGGCTCGATCGCTTATTCAAACTTGCGGCCGGGCGGCCAGAAACGTGGCCGGGCAAGTCATTCTCTACGCCGATAAGGTCACTGCGGCCATGGCGCAGGCCAAAAACGAGACCGAGAGAAGACGGCTTAAGCAGATTGACTATAACCGTAAACACGACATCACCCCGGCTTCGATCAAGAAAAATATCGATGGCCTGGCCACGACCATCTGGGAGGCCGATTACCCGACCGTGCCCAAAGAAAGGCTTAGGGCCCCTGGCCTGGAGGTGGAGATCGAGGAGATCCCCAAAATCTTAAAAGCCCTAAAGAAAGACATGCACGAAGCCGCTAAAAATTTGGAATTCGAAAAAGCCGCTCAGATCCGCGACCGCATCAAGGCCCTGGACGAAACGGCCTTGGCCTTGGGTTAGGTGGGCTTATGATGAAATGGAAATATCGGCTTAGGGACGCGGAACTGGCCAAGACCATCGCCTACGAACTTGATAAGCCCCTACAGTTTGGTCAATTTTTGGTGGGCCGGGATTTTAAAAAGGCCGAGGAAGTCCGAGACTTCATAAACCTTTCCCTAAAATCTCTGCCCGATCCCATAAGCATGCCTGGCATGAAAAAGGCCGTGGACCTTCTTATGGAGGCCAGGAAAAGTCAAGCCCTGGTGGCCATTAGCGGCGACTATGACGCGGATGGCCTTACGGCCACGGCCCTTTTAAAAAGGGTCTTAGGCGCTCTGGGTTTTAACGTCATGACCCGGATCCCCCATCGCTTGGACGAGGGCTATGGTTTTTCCGCCGAGGCGGTCAGGGAATTACACGCCGCCGGCGCTTCTTACGTCATTACCGTGGACAGCGGCGTTTCCGACATAGACGCCGTTTTGGTGGCCGACGTTTTGGGCATGAAGGTGGTCATTACCGATCACCACGAGTTGCCGCCGACCTTGCCCGAGGCGGCGGCCATCATCAATCCCCATCTGGGCGGCGGCTGGGAAAATACCGAGTTGGCCGGGGTGGGGGTGGCTTTCATGTTGGCCTGGGCCCTCAAAAACCAAGTCAACGACCCAGAGCTCAAACTAAATTTCGTCGAGCATCTGGCTTTGGTGGCCCTGGGCACCATCGCCGATCTGGTCCCGCTTAAGGGCCATAACCGGGTCTTGGCCCAACAAGGCCTTAAATTTCTCATGGCCTCCGATTGGCCCGGCCTTTACGCCTTACGTCGGATCCTAAATCTTGACGCCCAGCCCCGCATCTCGGCCAAGGACGTTGGTTTTAAGTTGGCCCCCAGGCTAAACGCCGCCGGGCGCTTGGGTAGCGCCAAACCGGCCCTGGACCTCCTTTTGACCGATTCTCGAGATGAAGCCATAAAACTGGTGGACCAGCTTGAAGCCATAAACAAGCTGCGTTTTGAAACCCAGGCCCGCTTATTGACTGAAGCCCTTGAGATGCTTGAGCATGATTGCCTGCCTAGCGATCGCACCGTGGTTTTGGCCAAGGAAGGCTGGCCCAAAGGCCTTTTGGGTCTGGTCGCTTCCAAGGTGGCCGAAAAAACCGGAAAACCGGCCATCATGCTCAGTATCGACGGGGACCTGGCCGCCGGCAGCGGCCGGACGGTGGGCTGTTTTAATCTCTTTAAAGCCCTGTCTAAGGTTAGGGATCTCTTCGTTTCCATGGGCGGCCATTCCCAAGCCGCCGGGCTTAAGCTGGAAGTGAAAAACCTCCAGGAATTTAAGATTGGTTTTGAACAGGCCTCCTGGGACCAGAACTGGGATTGGGGTCACGGTGAATTGACCGTTGACTTGGTCACCAAGATATCGGAACTTTCCGTCCTGGCGCCTCACTTTGCCGAGCTTGAGCCCTTCGGACAGGGTAACCCGTCGCCAATGGTCATGATAAAAGACTTAAACGTTCTGAGATCTCTGGTCCTTAAAGGGAATAGACTTGACTTAAGGTTGTCAGATGGTCTACAAAGATTAAACGTATTTGGTTTTAACCTGGCCTCCAGGTATTCGGAGGTGACCAAGCAAATCGACGTGGTCTTAGTCTATGAGCCCGATCTAAGCCTAAACGGCAGCACCTGGCGTTTGATTGATTTTAGAACCTCCAAAGAAGTTGACCCTTACAAAAAGCCTTTGCCCTTATAAGATATCCAGACCCCGATTATTTGATACCTTAAGGAAAAAATTCACTTAAATATCGATTTTATTAACGATTTTTATATTGGATGGCCTTTTTTTATTTAATGATAGTCTTGGCTAAAATATTGATTAGACGACATTTATTTTAAGGGACTAGATATTTAAGCTAACCTTTTGGTTATTATCCAAATTTTATTAACTAATAGATAATTAAAACAGGTTATTTTTATTAACGATCAAAATAAATGAAAATTTTTGCTTGTCATTGGTAACTTAATATTTTTAAAACCTAACTTTAGGTAATGACAAATTTCGATAACTTAATATTTGACAAAAGCTTGTTTGTAAGTTTAATCTTCTAAACTTACATAATATTGGTTTTGTTAACTAAAAAGCGTTAAAATAAAGATAATTTTTATTAACATTTATTTAAGGATACTTATGTGATCTAGAGTTTTTTTAGAACTATTTTTTCCATGATATTTTTATAATTTTACCTGTTATTTTTTATCGTCAGGATAAAAAAAAGTGTCATTATAACGTTTAAGTATTAGTACTGTAATGTTATTTGATAAATAATTTAACATGACATAATAATTATTTTTGTCAGCAAAAATAAATATAAAGGAGGACATTAATTATATAATGTCAAATTACGGAGGAAATAACAAAATGACAGAGCAAGAATTAACTTCTGAGGCCGTCTTTTCGATCATGCTTCACATCGTTTTGGTCTCTAAGGACCGCCAAAACGTTTTTAAGGGCGACATCAAGCTCAAACTTCGAGAGGTTATCCGGGAAATTTGCCAAGAGCAAAGGGTGGAGATTAAAGAAGGCAACATCTCTTCTGATCACGTCCATCTCTTGGTCTCGATCGCTCCCAAGGTCAACATCAACAAGTTCATTTTGCTGCTAAAGGGCAAGACCACCTACACCCTTTTCAGTAACTTCGAAAGGCTAAAGCTCAAGTATCATAACCGTCACCTCTGGGCCAAGAGCTGCTTTTGCTGCAGCTGCGGCGAGGTTACCAAGGAGACCATCGAGGCCTATTTGGAGACCCTTAACCCGGTACCCGAGGAAACCGTCATCGAAGAGACGCCCTGGTAAAGCCAGTCTACCAGGGCCTCTAAGCTTGATTGGCCCTCCAAGCCCGGCCCAGCGCTCCAAACCCGGCTCGGGCTCATGGGTCAGTCTTTTGGCCCTTTGGCTTAAGTCCGCCAGCGGTGTTTGTTTTTCCAAAGAGTTATGGACGTTCGTTCAGGCCAGGGCGCTTTTTGGTCATGGAAAATAAAACAACAATTAGGCGCCATGCGCTGGCCTAGGCCTAAGTTAAGGGCTTAAAAAATCTTTTGTTAAGTCTATATATTATTTTTTTAATATTTTTTTATCTATTTTTATCTAGTTTAAACTGAGCTTAGAACTAAAATTTTATCCTTATAAACGTTTTAATTTTAATTACCATAGATATTGGTTTGTAAGTTATTTAGGATGGTTTAAGCCCAGATTTTATCCTGGTAAGTTAGCCGAGGTGGGTATTTTTTGTCTT
>JAITJP010000199.1 GCA_031278835.1 Deltaproteobacteria bacterium | reverse complement strand
GCCCGAAGCCAACAAAAGCCTGGGGATCTGGCTTGGGCCGGGATTTTTTTTAATAAAAAAATTAATGGTCAGCTTATAAAACAAAAATACTAAAATAATTAACTATTGACTGGACTAATAAAAATATTTATGATTTTTAGCTGAAAAGGAGAGTTATTATTAGATAAAGTTAGCGAGTGTCCGGAAGATCGTTGGGGAAATACGAGTGAACTTGGGGGTTTGGGGAATCAAAAAAAAACTTTTAAATATAATCCAGGCCAAGTCGTTAACTAAGCCTAGTTAACGACTTGGTTTTTGGCTCATTAGGCAAATTTACAAAAATTTGTAAAATTTTTATAAATTAAATGGCTTCTTGGGCCAGCCGGGCCGGTAACCGGCTGGCCGGTTCGATTTCTTAGGGGAATGACGTACTCGTTTAAGAGCCTGGGCCAGGAATTGGTCCAGCCAGAGTAGTGATCGTGGGCCAGGGCCGTGCGGGTATAGTCGCTAAATTGGGCCATCAGGAAAAATCTCTGGGACATGGCCGGGGGGATGACCCGATCCGAGGTGCCGTAAAAATGAATCTGCGGGATGTTGGCCACGATATTGGCGTATTTGGCCGGGTTAACCGAAGCCGACAAGGGTTGCCAGCCGCTGTTTTGAACCCACCAGTCGATGTCCAAAAGACCGGCCACGGTGACCAGGCTGGCCACGTCGTCGCGGCGAGCGGCCACCAAGACGGCTAGGCCGCCGCCTCCGGAAAAGCCCACCAGATGGACGCGCTGGGCCCCGGTCTTTCTTTTAACCTCGTCAATGGCGTAGCTGGCCGACTGAACCACTTCCGGGGCCAAACGGCCCGAGGCCCAGTAGAGTTGGTACTGGGAGGAGGCGTAAGAGGGCATGAACTGCCCGACCCTGGCCAGATACAAAACCAGGGGGGCCGGATCCAGTAAGGCCAGATCGTAAGACTGGGCATGGGAAGGGGTGGGATCGGCCGAGGGCCGTCCCCTAACCACGGCTCGGCCGTCGCCTTCGAGATAGACCACCAGATCGCTTCCGCTTTCGCCCTTAAGTAGCCCGGCCAGCCTAAAAGGCGGGGCCGAGAGATCTTGGGGCTTAAAACCGGCCGTCCAGCCGCGCCGAACTTCTTTTTCCCACAATTGTCTGGAGTTGGTGGCGCAGGCCGAGAGCCAAAAGGCCAGGCTCAGCAACAAAAGGGCCAAGAGCAGCTTTTTTTTCCAAAGCCGGCTTAGGGCCAAAGGGCGGCCATTTGAGATTAACCAGCCTAAATCAAGGGATCTAATCATGACACTCCGTAATTCTATTGCCTATATAAAATATTTTTTTACTCTTTTGAGTTTTTATAAAAAAAAGAACAGCCTTAGCGTTAAAAAAAACTGGAATATTCGTAACTTAAAAAAGATGACCGGCCTTTGGCCATAAAAAAACTAAAAATAGGCCATGGGCCTTAGCTAAGGGCCGGTAAGGGCACTTCGGACCACTGACCGTCTAGAACGGCTTGATTGGCCACGGCGCAGTTTAGGGCCAAGGCGCAAATGGTCCGGCAGACGTAATCTTGGTAATTAAAGCAGCCGTAACACTCCAAGCGATCTTCGAGATCGACTATCACCGGAGGAGATGGTTGGGCCATAAAAGACACCTCGAAAAAGAAAGACATCTTGAAAAAAGGACATCTAAAAAAGCTTGAAAGATCAGTTTAGGGGCCGGGCCGGTCAGCTGGCTTTAGGCCAGCTTGGAGCCCTTATCGGAGGCGGCCTTTAGGGCTTGGTGAAACAAGGCCGTTAGGGCCCCCTTTTCCAGTTCCAAGAGTCCCTCGGCCGTGGTTCCGCCGGGCGAAGTGACTTGGTCTCGAAGATCGGCCAGAGAATATTGTGAATCTAGGGCCATTTGGGCCGAACCCAGGGCCGTTTTTAGGACCAGTTCTTTGGCCAGGTCCCAGGTCAGGCCCAAACGAACCGCCCCGCGGATCATGGCCTCCATGACCAGGAAAAAGTAAGCCGGGCCAGAGCCGCTGACGGCCGTGGCCTCATTAAAAAGCGACTCGCTTAAGACGACCGCGGAGCCCACGGCCTCAAAAATGTCTCGGACTTTTTGGAGATGTTCCGGTGGGGCGCTGGGCGGGGCGCAGATTAGGGTCAGGCCTTGGCCGACCAAGGCCGGCAGGTTAGGAATAACCCGAACCAAACCGGCGCTGGAAGGCAAGAGCGAAGCCAGGGTCTCCAAAGTGACCCCGGCGGCGATGGAAACGAAAAGTTGATTGGTGATGGCCGAGTTGACTTCCTCTAGGGCCTGACGGACTTGGTGAGGTTTCACGGCCAGGATAACCACGGGCGCGACTTTAATGAGTTCTTTGGCGCTCGGAGCGGCGGCCAAGCCTTTTTGGGCCGAGAGCTTGGCTAAGTTTTCGGTCAATAGGTCATAGGCGGCTTGGCTTTTAAAGGGAATCACCCCGTTTTTATCCAAGCCGCCGCTGATGGCCTGGGCCATGCGGCCGTAGCCAAGGAAAGCCACCTCAAACTTTTTCGGGCCCTTGGTGGTCATGGTTTACTTACCTTTCTCGGCCTGGGCTTGGTTGGCGGTTATGGCCACGGTATTGATGATATCGGGCACGGTGCAGCCGCGGCTCAAATCGTTAACCGGGGCGTTTAGGCCCTGGATGATGGGTCCCACGGCCACGGCCCCGCTGGTCCTCTGGACGGCCTTATAGCCGATGTTTCCGGCGTTTAGGCTTGGGAAGATCAAAACCGTGGCTTGGCCGGCCACCTTGGAGTTGGGCATCTTGCCTTTGGCCGTGCGGGGATCCAAGGCGGCGTCAAACTGCATGGGGCCGTCCAGGGCCAGGCCCGGGAAGAGTTTTTCGGCCGATTCCAGGGCCATCTTGGTGGCCTCGGTGACGGCCTCAACGTCCGGACCGGTCCCGGAGGTGCCGGTTGAGTAACTGAGCATGGCCACCCGGGGCTCGACCCCAAAGGCCTTGGCCGTTTGGGCGGAAATAATGGCGATCTCGGCCAACTGCTGGGGATTGGGGTTGGGGTTGATGGCGCAGTCGCCAAAAACCAAAACCCTGTCTTTCATGCACATCAAAAAGACCGAGCTGGCGATGGAGCAGCCGGGCTTGGTCTTGATAATGGACAGGGCCGGCCTAATGGTGTCGGCCGTGGTCCCGGCGGCTCCGGAGACCATGCCGTCGGCCTTTCCGGCCTTAACCATCATGGTGCCAAACCAATTGCGATCGCCAAGCTGCTTATCGGCCTGCTCCGGGGTGATGCCTTTGGCCTTCCTAAGTTCAAAAAACTGATCGACTAGCTCCTGACGGAAGGGGGCCGTTTTAAGGTCAATGAGTTCGGCCTTCTCGAGATGCTCGAGCTTAAGCTCCTGGGCCTTGGCCTTGACGGCCTCGACTTGACCCAAAATGGTGAGGTCAGCGAAACCGCGCCTTAGGATGTCGTCGGCGGCCATGAGGATGCGCTCGTCGTCGCCCTCGGGCAAGACGATGCGCTGCTTATTGGAGCGGGCCCTTTCGATTAAGTCGTATTCAAAACGCTTGGGGGTGACCACGCTGGGCTTAAAGGCGGCCACTTTTTTACTGATGATTTCCGGCAGGGAGGCGTAATCGGCCGGTTTGACCTTAAGGACCTCCAGGTCCTTTAGGATGTCAATGGCCTTGGCCTCTTCCACGGTGGCCTCGCCGGCCAAAACCACGGCGATGACCTCGGCGCACTCGTTTTTATAGTAACGAACCCCCGAGGCGGCCAAGCAGTCCCCGCAGGAGCTAAAAACCACCACGGGCGAGGCTAAGTTGGCGGCCAGTTTGGCGTCTATGCCCTGGAGGACGTAGGCGACCACGTCGACCAGATCGGCCCCCTCGATTAGGACCTGATCGTAACGACTGGCCAGATCACTAAAACGGCCCAAGACTTCTTCGATTAAAGAAGCCTCGCGACCGGAATTAAGATAGGTCACGGCTTGCTGGACGGAAAGACCGTAGAGATCGCGAGCCGGAAGGCCCAGCTGGGCGGCCAGGCCCTTAAGCCTCTCGCTGTTTTCTGGATCTTTGATCACGGTTTTAAAGTAACCAACCTTACCGTTGGCCGAACAGCATTTCAAAAAGGCCTCAACGGCCGCGGGTCGGTCGGCGGCCTGATCGGTCGCGGCCAAAAAAACGCTCATACCCATAAAGTCATCCTCCTCAAAGGGCCCACCCAACCTAAGCCAAGTAGGTTATCTATAGTTATATCGTTGGCTTTTTGATCATGTTTTAAACCATGACAGGCTTTGATTGAAATCATTATAATAAAAGAGATAAAAAAAGTCAAATATATATGATTCAATCATAAATTTTAATGCCAAACAAAAGTATAAAATATTTAAATTTTTATATTATTTACGAACTAATGCAATCGGAAAGATTGAAGTGGAAGTATAGTCGCTAAAATGAAATTAAGACCACAACAAAACAATCTTTGCCAAGCCCGCTTGACAGGCTTTAAGCCACCATTGAGCTGTCAAAGAGAATTCGTCAGAAATAATACCCCAGCGCGGCTAAAAAGTCCAGTATTGTATGGCCCGGCTCAAAAGCCCGCTTAGACCTTAGCTGGTTTTTTTCCGCCCCCGGGTCCCCAGGGCCAGCCACTCAACAAAACTAACCCAGAGGCTCGGCCAAAAGCCCCGCCGCTACCCAGACCAAAGCCTCAAAAGTCAGCCCTTCAGCCCGGCCTGGGCTGAGGCCCCTGGAAAAAATTTGCCTTATGGTTTATTTTCTTTTGAAATTAGTTAACTAAAATCACCCTTTGGACATAATTATTCTAAAAACAAATAACCCTTTTGGCCAAAATAAGGACCCAGGCCCAATTCAATGGCCCAGTCCAAAGGCCTTTTGGAAAAAAGGCCCGGGCCGGCCTAGGCCAAAAGCCAAAATATTCAGCCCGGGAACTCTGGGCCATTTTTATCTTTCACAATAAAAGCCGGGTGTTATGTCAACGTTGGTAACGTATTTTACTGATATTCATCTAACAATTGCAATTTTCGGCCCGCTGATGTAAGATGTTCCCTATCAAAAAAAGAACTTTTCGCGGTCAACGCTCTCTCGCTTGAGGAGTATTTTGCGCCTTTAAGGCCTGATCGAACAGAGAAGCTTTTTTTTCAGCGATATTAGGCTTGATTGACAGCTTGACCAAGTCTGGTAGAATTCTATGGCTGGCCGCTTTTGGGCTAGCCGCTTTTGGGCTGGCCGCTTTTGAGAGGGCCTATCTCTTGGTAGGACCGTCAGGGGGCCAAGTGAGCCAAACGCCCAGGGCCAGCGCCCTAGGCCTTGGCCTCAAAAAGCGGCCCGCAAAGGACCATCAATTGGCCCCAAAGCCCTGGGGCCGCCCTTAGGAGGCCGACCAATTAACTTCTTTTTTATTTTTTGGGATTTTTAAGTTTTAATAATAAGTTTAACAAGTTATAGACCTTGTAAAAGTTAAATAAAGTTAGAATTTTTTTTGACCCTTAATAAGATTTTAAAATTTGACTTGTTATTAAACAAAAAATTTACAAATATACGGTTTTTAATAGACCTATATCAAATATAAAACCCGTAAAATCAAAAATACCACTTGGAAGACAGTAAACCTCTGACTGAAGAGGTGAGCCATAACTTTTATGGTCATCAACTTTTATGGTCAGCCAAAGTGGTATGGTTGATAGAGGGGACGATCCGCGTTCTATTGGGAGGTAGATAGTCGGGAGCCTTGTAACTTTCGACCGTTAGGCGGATCGCTCGTTTTTTCCCCAGTTCCGAGGCTTAAGCCTTGGCCTAAAAAGCCCTTGGTCAGGCCCGGTTGGTTTTAAATTCGTCGCCAGGACCCCTTCGGCGCCTTAAGGCTAAGCCATTTGGCCCAGCTTGGGCCTTGGTTTAGTCTTGACAGTCTAACCTCCTCCCGGTTATCCCACCTTTGCTAAAAAACGTCTAATAGCCTAATCCACCTCTCGGGGCTGGATTGCCTACCCAGTCCGGCCGGGCTTTATTTGGCCGGGGTGCCATCATGACCGTAATCAAGGCTGAGGCCTTAGTCCAAACAGAAATCTTCACCGATAAGCTTGACAAACTCGATCTCTTGATCGGGATTGTTTCCAATAAACTCACCCAAAACGTCCAGATCCCCTTGGTCAAGTCCCATGAGGGTCTGGCTTTGACCTATCCCAATTTAACCTCGGCCATCGCTTTTTGCGATTCCAGCCAAAACCCGGAACTTAAGGAAGCCTTTTTGGGGGCGCCTTGTCCGGTGCCCAGGATTTACCAGGCCACCGAGCCCGGCCATCCCCGCAAAATCTATAGCTTGTTTAACTTAATGCGCCTGGCCCAGCGCCTAAAACCCAAAGTCATCATCGCCCTGGACGGCGATCTAAACAGCGTCAAGCGGACCTGGATTGAGCGTTTGACCAAGCCCATTTTTTCCGGGAACGCCGATTACACCTCGCCTTTTTATCATTCGCTCAAATATGACACCCCGGTCAGTAACATCTTCGGCTACCCCTTGTTTAGGACCCTTTTTGGCCGCCGGCTCAGACAGCCTTTCTATACCGACCGGGCCTTTTCCCTGGAACTAAATAATTTTTTCCTGACCAACGAAAACTGGCCCATTGACTGCCCTTACGTTTCCACGGAAATGACCCTGGCCATCCTGGCCATCATCAAAAAGGCCCGCATCTGTCAGTCCTTTTTGGCCACGCCCAGACTCTCTTGGCAAAATAGGGCCCTGGATCTGACCACCGGCCGGGCTTTTAGGCAAGTGGCCAAATCCATCTTCTCCTTGGTTGAGATCTTTGAGGACCTTTGGCTCAACTGCAAGCGCTCCAAGCCGACCACCATCACCGGCACGGAACTCTCGCCCCCGGTCATCGCCCCCCGGCCCATCGCCTCCCCGGAGGTTTTTCGGGCTGAGATTAAATTCCTAGTCGAGCAGTATGGCCAGCTCTGGCACTCCACCTTTAGCGGCCGAAAGGATTGGATTTATAAAAAAATCACCGACGATTCCGCTGATTCCTTAAACATCACGGCCGAGGATTGGGCCATCGTTCTCTTCCGCAGCCTTCTGGCCTATCGTAAGCTTGACCCGGCCCTAAGGGATGATTTCCTCAAAGCCTTAACGGCGGTTTTTTACGGCCGCTTACTGACCTGGCTCCAAAGCGGCTACGGCCTAAGCGTCCCGCAAATGGAATCCCTGACCGAGGAAGAGTGCGCCATTTTTGAATCCAAGCGCTCAATCCTAGTCGAGGGTTGGCAGGGCTCCCCAAGCCAGTAAGCGCCCAGGGCCGCGGCCTTAGGCCCCGGCCCACTCCCCCAAGGGAGAGGGCTGGGGCCACTTCAAAAGCCAGGGCCCAAGCCTCAAAAAAAAGCCTCTGGACAATAATTTAGAATTTAAAGTCCTAACAAAAAAAACAGGGCGCCTGACCAAGGGCCTAAAATGATGGCTCAAACCGGCCAGAAAATTTAAGGCCAAAATTTCAGAAAATCTAGGCTTTATAAAAAAACTTCTAAGGCTTTTACCCCGCTTCAAAACCCGGCCTAACTTTTTTTCCAAAAAACTTCCCCAATTCGAAATTTTTCCCAAACGGCCCACAGAGCCCCCAGGGCCCTTCAAAAACCTGACCGGCTAGGCTGGTAGCCGAGACCTGGGCCCAAGCCGGCCCTGGGCCGATTTGGGCCCTTTACCGGGCTGTTTTGAAGACCTCTGAGTTTTTTTTTGTAAGTTCAGGGGACCTCGGGGACAGTTTTTTTTGGGCCCGAAGGCTTATTGGCCGATAAAGGGGCTAAGTCAGGTGAGAAAAAAATCCCCGGGCGGCCGGGA
>JAITJP010000159.1 GCA_031278835.1 Deltaproteobacteria bacterium | reverse complement strand
CAAAAGATCCAGGCATTTTCCGTCCCGGCCCTTCCAACTTTTCCCGCCCAAGGGGCCGCAAAATTCAGGCGTGTCCACCCACATATTGCCAATAGTTTCTCCCAGGCATTTTTTCCATTGAAAACAATTGCCGCGGTTGTAAGGATTGGGCCGGGCGGCCATGAGCACCTGGTAATCAGAGTCAAAATTTTCTCCTTTGGCCAAAAGGAGGGTTTTTTCAACAAAACGGTTACCGTTTAAGGTTAAGGTGGGCTCACCATTATCAAAGGCCAAAAGTAGACAACTTTTGGCCCTTGAAAGCCTAGACTCTTCTGGAGAAAACGGCTCCGCCGCCAAAGCCGTTTGGCTAAAAAAGAGCGGCCCCAATAAAGGCCAAATCAGGAGTAAAAAACTCAAAAGAGTTGTCGTCCAATTAGTTTACGTCTATCAAGTAATTTTTCCCGGCCAGTTTGAAGACCAAAGGCACCGACTGGGTCAGGAAAACCATCTGCTCTTGGTTCAGTTTTTGGGCCAATTCAAAGTATTCGGGGCTATATTTCTTGATTACGGTGAGCTTTTTAAGATCATCCTCCTTAAGGTCGCCGGAAATCAATCGCCCGTCTTTGAGGAAAAAGGCTTGCCCGTTAAGCATGGTCGGGGCGATTAGCTTTGAATGGGCATCGAGCTTTTCGTCCAAGCCGATGATGGATTTATCAGCCAAGGGTGAATCGATGCCCATGGTTAAGGCCTCCTTCTTATCACTGGAGCTCAGAAGTGACTTATATTTCCTTTGTTGAACGGCTTTGCTCCCAGTGAGCTCGTCTAAGTGACTAAGGTTTGATTTGGTCCGTCTAAGAATGTCTTCTAGGTCGTTTAAGTTTTGATCTTCCAGAGCCAAGAAACTGGTGTAGGGGGTCATAATTCCAAATTCTTTGGATAGTTCCACCAGCTCGTTAAGTTGATCCGAGTTGGGTTGGCCTCGGCCATGTCGATCGATTTCGTCGATTAGTTGGCCGACCCGGCGCTGAGCCCAGATTAGGGCGATCCGTTGACCGTTTTCGCTGGGATAAGCCGTAAATTCCGAGGGATAATTGGTGACCAGGGTGTCTTGGTCTTGGGTCCCGGTTAAGGTGAAATTAACTTTTCCGGCCGTGGGGTAGCGGCCCACCACCACCAACTGGGAGCCTTTAAAAATGTCTGGGAGTTTTTCGGGTAGGACCCGGTTTATGTTTAGGCTCGATTTAAGCTCAGGCTTGACCAGCATGGGATCGCTAATCTTGGCGAAAAACGAGCTGACTTTTTCCTCAATATCTTCCTCCGGACTAACGTAGGTTGAATAGCCCGAAGAATCTCCCGAAAGGCGCTCCAGAAGCCTGGCGTTAACGTCATCGCCCACTCCAAAGGAAAAGATCCTAACGTCTTTGCCCTGATTGGCCTTAACGGCCACCTGGGCCAGTAAAAAGTCGTCTGTCTGCCCCTTGGTGGCGTCGCCGTCGCTTAAAAATATCAGATAGGTCGGATTTTTTCCAACCTCTAGAGATAGGCTTTGTTCTAAGGCCTCCTCAATGTAGGTTGAGCCCTTGGCGTAAAGCCCGTCCACGTAATTTTTAGCCTCGGTTCGGTTTTGTTGGTTCATGGGAGTAAGTTCCGATTTCCAAGAAACCACCTCAGTGGCAAAGCTTATTAAATTAAAGCTATCCTCGGGTTCCAAGCGATCCAGGACGAATTTTAGAGCCTCCTGGGCCTGGCGAAATTTTAGACCAGTCATTGAGCCTGAGGTGTCCAGAACGAAAATGACGTTTTTGGGGATTTTGGCCCTGGGACGGTCGATTTCGACCGGTTCGGCCATGAAAAGAAAAAAGCCGGGCTCGGTAGCTATGGGCTTGTGGCTTAGTATAAGGCCGCCCATGGGTCCGGCTTCTTCTTGGTAGTATAGGGAAAACTTAGAGAGAGCTGGTGAGTTTTTAAGCGACCAATCGGCCTTGGCCCCGTCTGGGCTTTAGGTCAGATTCACCCCGTCCAAAAGCGAGAAAACCCCGCCAATTTTTGGCCCCTTGATGGAGACCGAGACGATTTGGGAACTAACCACCAAGCCTTGGGTTAAGGAGTTGGCCAAAGGGAAATCTAAATCCACCCGGCCGTTAACTTTTGGCAACAAATAGTCTAAGGTTAAGTCTAAAGTGGCGCTTTTTCCGGCGGCCACCGGAAAGGCCTTGACCCTAAAAAGGCCCAGTCCGGCAAATTCCAAAAGGGCCGGATCTTTAAGCTTGGAAACCATGTCTTGGTAAATTTTAAAGGCCTGGTCTTTGTCGTAAAGGTCACCGCTTAATTCTTTTCCGTTGGCCATTAAGGAAAAGCCGCTGATGGCCCCACTGATGGGCATGGGCATCAAGTATTCAAGTTCCAGGTCCCGCTTACCGGTATTTTTTATGGTTTGACGAAGATGAACCTTGGCCAGCTGATCGACAATATCAATGGTCAGCTCCACCGAAACCGCTTGAAAGTCTTTTTGATAAAGCCTGGGCGGACTGGTTAAGATCTCCTGGGCTAAAACCGGCTTTGAAAAAAACCAAGGCAGACAAACAAATAAACAAAAAACCAGGGCCATGATGGCCTTACTGGCTAAAAGGTTAAGGTTCATGACTTTCATAAGCTCCATAAGGATCGCGCCTAAATTATAGCCCGATTAAGTTTTTGGCCACCTCGGGCCAAAAAGGGCCTCACAAAAAATCCGACTCCGGCTAAAGAAAAAAATGTTTTCCCTAAAGAAGCCGGCCAGACGACTAAAGCTCCCCAAAAAAACCAAGCCAGCCCCAAGCCGGGCTTGGTCCGGGCTGTCCAGGAACAAGTTTGGCCCAAACATAGGCCCCTGGTTGGTTTTTTCTCCACCAAACTGGCCAAGGCAAGGTCAAAAATATTTTCGAGGCCGTTTTTATCATTATACCATGAAAAGGGATTATGGCCTGACCAGGCCGGCTTTGGGAAAAGATGGAAAAGATCGGCCGCCCTGGTGCTTGGCCCCATAAAGGCCCAGGAAAGGGCCTGGGAGCCCTTCGGAGCCTTGCCCCCCAATCTTACACCCTGATGGGCCAGCCAAGCCCTCAGGGGCCAACTGGGGCCGTTCACCGGCCTATCCGGAGAGGGGCTAAGGTTTTCGGTTTTTGAGTAAAAAAAACCGGCCCAATAAAAATCAGGCCGGTTTGAAGTTTTTATCTATGAAGGGGTCTTATGAAGGGTTAATCATGACTATAGTGAGGCTAGAGAGCTAATGATAACTAACTTTATTGATGATTAGTAGTCATAGTCAGAATCTCCATAGTAGTTTGGCTCATAATACTCATAACTTTCAGAAGCGAAGTCATTGGGGGCCGGGGCGGCTTGGGCTTTTTCCGGAGCCATGCTGTAATACCTGACCACCTTGTGACCGGAGGGCCGGCTTAAGACTTCTTGACCTAGGCGGCCGCCCTGGGCGTTAGTATTGACCTCATAGCGGTGACCATCGGCCTTAACGGTTTCGGTCACGCCCAAAAAAGTATCGTGGCCTTTGGGGGCCCGGCTCCAATAGGGGCCCGGGGCCTCGGGCAGCGGTCTGGCCGGGTCGGCCTGTTGACCGGGATATAAAGTCTGGGGAATTTTTCTAAGATCTTTGGGTTTTTGGATGGCCACTTGAGGCTTTTTGGGCTGGGCGACCGGCTGGAGGTTTTGGTTAAATTCTGGATTGACCGGGGCCTTTGGAGCTTCCACCGGGCCTTCGGAATTTGAGGCCACCGACATGGCCCTGACCATGGGCCCGCTTTTGGCAAGGGCCGCTCCGTTTGGCTCACTAACACTAGCCTGGGGATTAACCGATTGGCTAAACTTGACCAGCTCCGAAGGGCTTAGGCCGGCGGCCATCATGTTTTTCATCGAGCTTGGGGGTAGGGGCGAGCTTTTTTGATCCGCGGTCACCGCGTCCATTTCCAAATAGGCCTGAGCCAATACGTCTCCGCCGTAGTCGGCCAACTCTTCGATAAATTCAATCTCCAAAGGCGGCCTGGCCCTTTGGGCCAGAGACTGGGTGACGATAATTTCCCGGCTCCTATCGCTTAGGCCTTTACTTTTTAAGTCATTTAAATCCACGGGTTGGGCGGCCCAACCCGCCGCGGCCTGGCTTAAGCCGATTAAAAGGGCCCAGGCCAGCAGAAAAAGCCGAAAAATCGACCGAGTAAGTTTATTTTGGCCAATAGGCTTATTCGTAGCCCTGGCCGGGAGAAAAGAGTCAACAATCTGACCCCAAGAATTTTTATGCGTCATCTGATTAGAATTTACTGACATGTAAGACCCCAAAGTGGTTAGTTTTTTGTTCTTGGATTCCAAACGATTCGAAGCGAATTAAGCTTCCGAGCAGCTAGAAGCAATAACGGGGCCAACATTTTAAAATCGATTATTATCAAGAAAAACCGCCCTCTGAGGTCTAAATTTAAAAAAACCAGGCCCTGGCCAGGCCAACATCTCGGCCCGGCCGGGCTTTGTTTGTTTTTTATTTGAGGAGGGTTTTATGGGAAAGACAGGCTTGGGGCGGGTTTTTGTTGGGCCAGTGGCGGCTTTGAACTGCTGTCAAGATTTTATGTCAAATTTTTAACTCGACCCGTCTAAAAAATCCCTTTAATATCGAAGTCTTATAATAACGAAGTTTTTTTTCTTGTGTTTTTACGAAAATTGTGATTAAATATCCAGACGTAAAATTTAAAATTAGACATTTGGGAACCGTAAGTCATTTGAAGGTGATTGCTACTAAAGTTGTGTGAAAAAACTGACTTAACTAATAATAGTTGTTTTTACAATAAAATCGATGCAAATAAATATAAGTTATAATTTATAGCGTAATGGAAGGCGATCTAGTCTTAAAACTTTATCTTTAAACAAAAAAATATCCTAAGGAGTTTATTGAAATGTTGGATCGGGTTAAAGAAGTTTTAAACCGAGTTCGCCCCATGTTGGCCGCCGATGGTGGCGACATCGAATTAATCGACTTCAAGGAAGGTCAGGTCAAGGTCCGTCTTTTGGGGGCTTGCCGGGGTTGCCCGCTTAGTCAAATGACTCTTCGGGACGGCGTGGAAAGGGCTCTTAGGGCGGCCGTGCCGGACATACTTGAAGTGGTGGCCGTTTCCAATACCGTTGTAGGCTCATAATCTAAAATCATCGAGGTTGGCCCAAGAGTTTTTGGACAAAATAATTTCGCCTTTGGCCTAGCCATTTTCGATCGCCTAGTTCTGGGCGCCATTCGAGGATGGCTTTTTGATTTTCCCCTTTATTGAGCAGGGATTTTAGGCCATCTGAAAGCCTGGACTTTTTTATCTTGGCCAGCCAAAGTTTTTTTTCTTGGAAGCCAAAATTTTTATCATGGCCAGCCAAAGTTTTTTTTCTTGGAAGCTAGGCCGCCAGGCCTTTTTTTCTTGTGAATTTAAGAAACTTATGTTTTAATGCCTAAATGAAAATTTAAGGAATGCCATTAGGCTTCTGTAAATTAATTACTATGGCTTTTATCTGAAAATTTTAGAATTATTCTCGTTTATAACTCTG
>JAITJP010000140.1 GCA_031278835.1 Deltaproteobacteria bacterium | reverse complement strand
TGGGCAAAGCGGCCCAGTTTGTCGCTGGCCACCAGGCCTTGGATGATTAGTTTTTCCGGGATGGGGCCTTCAAGACTAGTCCAGCTTAGAGTTAAGCCCTTTTCCGAGAGGCCGCTTAGGGCCTTTTTGGCCAGGAAATTTAGCCCAGAATCCGTTCTCAACCAAAGGACGGCCCCGACCAAGACAATCAGTAAAAAAAGTAGGCTAAAGCCGAAAAATTTAATGATTCGTCGAAGCTTACTTTTTGATGGAGATTTTTTTGGCGCCCCAAAATCCAGTTTGAGATTTTTTTCCAGGCTTATTTTTGACGATTCTTCCGGGGCCATTTGTTATCCAAGGGTGAGGGGTGGTGGCTTTGGGGCCAAAGCTTTTGAGAAAATTTGACTCAAAGGCTTAAAAACTCTGGCCTAGGACGATTCTTCCGGGTCCATTTGTTATCCAAGGGTAAGGGGTGGTGGCTTTGGGGCCAAAGCTTTTGAGAAAATTTTACTCAAAGGCTTAAAAACTCTGGCCTAGGCTAAGATAGATTTGCAGTTTGGAATCGTCCTCACGAGGGGTCAGCGGGGTGGCCAGATCCAGTCTAAAGGGCCCAATGGGGCTGTAGTATCTAAAACCCAGACCGCCGCCCCAGAGAAAGTCTCGACCTAGGGCGGTTAGGTCTTCGGGGTTGTAGACCATGCCGCCGTCAACGAAGGCCACGGCCCCCATGGTTTCGGACCAGCGAACTCTTAGTTCGGTCGAGACCTCGGCCATGGTTGAACCTCCGGCCGGGCGCCCCCGGGCGTTTTTGGGGCCAATGGACTGATACTCGTAACCCCTGACCGATTGCCCGCCGCCGCCAAAAAAGCGTAGCGACGAGGGCAGACTTTCCGGACTCGAGCCGGTAATGGTGCCAGCGGCCAGTCTTAGGGCGGCCACCAGTTTGTCGCCATCGAGAAGGGCTTGGTATAAATTGAAATCAGCCCGGGCCTTTAGCAGCTTAAAGTCGTTAAAATAGTGGCCCACATAAGGACTGAGCAAAAAGGAAGCCCTGATGCCCTTGGTGGGATTTAAAAAATTATCGCTGTTGTTCCAGTAAAGGTTTAAAGGTAGGCCCAGGATACGGTATTTGGTTCTATCGGTGATGTAATCGTCCAGGTCACCAAACTCCAGGCTGGTTTGCAGGCGGGCCCGCAGGCGCCGGTTGATGACCCTTTCCAGGCCCAGGGCCACGGAACCGGACATTAGCGAGTAATTGTCGGTTTTCTCCCTAAGCAGATAGGTCTCGGCCAAAAGGGAATACCTGGGATTGTTGAAAACGTAAGGCCTTTGGTAGGTCAGGCCCAGCTGGCCAAGATCTTCCCAGATGGGGATCTCGATTTTGAGCTTATCGCCCCAGCCCGAGAGATTGCGATTCTCCCAAGAGACCGATATACCCGGGCCCCAATCGGTGTCGTAATTTATCGAACCGCTGATGGTTTTCCGGGGCGAGGGTTCCAAGGCCACGCTGACGCTACTGACCCCGTTTTGGTCCTGGTCATAGCCCCGGCTAACCTCGACGGATTTAAAAAGTCCGGTCTGCATCAGGGTTTCGCGGAAACTTTCCACCAAATCCTGATTCCAATCCTGGCCTTCTTTCCAGTTTACGAAATTTTTTAAATAGCGCGGTTCAATGGAATCATCGCCGGTCACGACCATTTGGCCCATCTTAACGTAAGGCCCGGGGGTCAAGACGATCTCGGAATGTAAAATTCTTTGGCCCGTGTCGATTGAGTATTTACTGGCCGTGACCTCGGCCGCCGGGTAGCCGCTATCTTTCCAGATATCGACCAAATTAGCCACCACGGCCAAAACGACCTCGGCCCGGGCCGGGTCGCCTGGTTTCAGGCCGGCCATTTCCAAATTGTCAGCCGGGCAGGGATTTCTGCCGGGCTGACTGGGGCAAAAAACCCTATCCTCGGCCGGGAGCAGGGTGTGGGCCACTTCCCTGGCACTGGCCTCGCCCTGGGGGTCGGCGTTGGGATCGACGGTTAAGGGCACGGCGATTGAGATAATGACTTGGCCCGGGCCCAAAGCGTACAGGGGCCCGGGAATTAACTCAATTGAGGCCAGATAGCTTCCGGCCGTTGGCCCGTCTTCCAGCTGGCCTTCGGCCCGGCCCTCATAATAGCCCCATGAATTCAAAAGGGCCCGGCCCTGATCCAGAGAAGATCTAAGCCGGCCCATCAAAGTTAGCCGCGAGGCCAAGGGCCGATCCTTCATGACCTTTAGGTTGACCACTTTTTCATAGGCCTCAACCAAGCCCGGGGGCTGGTCTGGGGCGGTTATCTTGACTTCATAGCTTATTTGGCCATCCAGGCTGCCGTCGCCGCTGGTCGGTTCCACTTGCCCCCTCAGGGCGGCCGGTATATTGGGGCTGGCTATGGGCCCCTGGGGATCGCTTTCAAGTAAGCGGTCGGCTTCTTCAAGCCTTTGCTTGGTGACGATGACTTCGGGCAGATCGGGGATGATGGTGCCGCAGCCCGTGGCCAAAATGGCCAAAATAGCCAGGGCCAAAAAGGCCAGTAAAAGGCCCTTTAGACCATAAAAGGGGCCGGCCTGGGGGGTTTGCTGGGCCCAATCAGGCCAAAGCGGCCTCTCGGCCTGCCCTAGGGCCGCCCGGCCAAATGATTTATGTCCAATCTTAGAATTAATCGGCCGCTCCTCGCGGGCCTTGGGCTCCGGGGCTTTTATGCCCTTGACCCAGGCCTTTTACCTATTTCCATAACCAAAGAACTTTTAACGTTAATTTAACCGAGAAGACCATTTGAAAAAAATAAAAAGAGCGAAAAGACAATGAAATTTTAACATGTTAGAATCAGTTAGTCGAATATTTTTTTTTAACCATCTCCTTAGCCTAGTATCGGATTATTCGAGTTGGAATGCCCAACCATTAGGCCCAAACAAAAGGGCTATTAGGGGACTTAAAGGCCAGGCTGGTCATAAGCTTGGCTAATTTGGCGCCTTTGAATTTTAGCTTAGGGGACTGGAGCCTCAGGCTTAGCCATAAAGACGGCTAATTTGCTTTCTAAGTTTTGCCTTAGGGGACTGGAGCCTCAGGCTTAGCCATAAAGGCGGCTAATTTGTTTTCTAAGTTTTGCCTTAGAGGACTGGCCATTTGATTAGCCACCTATTAATTGTCTGAGCCCACCAAGCCAGGCTCCGGGTCTTGGCTGATTGGTTAACTAGAATTATTGGCTCCATAAATAAAGATATTGAAGTGGCTTTTAATGAGAAATTAAAAAATTACCATTAAATTATGCCGTTTTTTGGCTAGACAAGCTAGTATGAGAAATATTATTGCGATAATTGCTGAGATATAATAGGATTTTAAATTACATAAGACTAAAAATAAGTAATAATAACTATAAAGTTTGAAGTTAAACTCTATTTATATTTTACACCTTGATAATATAGCAAAATTTAAATTAACCATCAAGGGGAAAACGCGGCCGCCCCAGGCCTGGTGACGAAAAAATGGCTAAATAATCTACGGCCTGGCTAGACGCCTTGATTTTTTTTAAGGCACGGCCCAGTGGCTTAAAAAAAAATGTCACATATTTCCTTAAAAATTTTAATTTAGCCTTGATATAAAAGAACTAATTAAAGCCTTTTTATAAAAATAGATATTTTACAAGCTTAGATGAGAAATCAGATTTTGACTCCCCGATTCCTGGGGGCTTTTTTGGATAAGGTTAAGGAAATAAGTTTAATATAAGCTAAAGTATAAGGCTTACTAGAAATGAAAATAAAAAGTCATTATCCAGTCATGCTTTTATTGTGACAAAAGACCATGATAAAAACTAACTTTTAACTCAATATTCTTCTTTAGGGACAAGCCCAGTTTCAAGAAAGCCAGTGGGGGATTTTTTCCATGAGGGGGCTTATTCATTTTTTTTTAGTCTCGAAAAGTAAAATTTCGACCGGACATGGGAAATTTTTTTCAGAGGCTCAATGCGAAGAGTCTAGACTCGGTTCGAAAAAAAATGGAAAAATTTAATAATCATGGCTTAAGTTTCTCTTTGAAAGGGCTTATATTTAGCTCTAAGCGCTGTCGCTTAGCTGAAAAAGGCCAGTAAACTAGGAAAATCTGATTTTTCAATGAAGGTATGGTTAATATTCTTAGTTAGGTCGCTATGGGTTCACGATAATAGGCTATTTAACGGATTTCAGGCTTGCGAATCAGGATCTGTATAAGCTCTCTCTTACTTTTCCTTGGTTATCTGAACAAAATATAGAAAATTTTTGGCTTATGTTCGTTTTCGTTTGACGTTTATATTTTGATTTTAGGTTTTAGCCGATGGATACTGGGAATAGCTCATAAGTCAGTTAGCTTTTTGCAATGACTAAGACGAGCTGATTAAAAAAAAGATGATCTCAGTGGCGGGATCTCAAGATAGAAAAAAAATGCTGGAGATTGAAAAAAAGTTATTGCCTTTTTCAAATCATATGTTATAATCTCTTTAATTATCTCTTAGGAGGTGTCAAGTGGCTGACACAAATAGCCCTACTTCATCCAAGGCCTCTACCAAAACCAAGGCCCCGGTTAAGGCCGCCGCCAAAGCCCCGGCCAAGACGGTCAAGGCCGCCCAGGCCAAGACCACCAAAGCCCCGGCCAAGCCGGCCGTAAAAGCGGCCCCCAAGGCCGCCGTGGCCAAGCCCAAGGTGGCCAGTAAGCCAGCGGCCAAGCCGGCCACCAAAGCTCCGGCCAAAGCCATCAAAGCGCCTTCCAAGGCCAAGGCCGCCAAACCGATGGCTCCCGAGGACGATTAAGCGACAACCAGAAGACCGAGTATTTCTCATACCGGGCCTAGCTTGGCCCCGTATGAGATACTCGTTTTTGGCTCTCTTTTGATCCAAAAGGCTTTGGCCTAAGTCCGTTTCGATGGGCTAGGCCAGATAGAGATATTTTTGTCCTCATTTTGACCCCGTTTTTGCCCACGATTTTTTCCCATCTTACTTACTCATCTGAGCGAATAATTACTAAAATTCCCCCCAATTGAACTTCCTTGAGCCCAGATTATCCTTGATTGGCCCTGAAACCGAGATATTTGGAAGAAAAGTCTCTTTTTTCGAATTGGGCGGCCCTCAATTTGGCTTTTGGCCGATCGGGGGCAGAGATTTTTTTCGGTCCGGTTTTTTTCGGAACAGAGATTTTTTCGGGGGAGAGTTTTTTTTTGGGCCGAGATTTTTTGGGGCCACAAAAAAATTTTGGGGCAGGGGAAATTTCTTGGGCTGGCCGCCTAAGGTCTTTAGATTAGGTCGAAATTTGATTTTTTATTGTCTGTAAGTTATGAATTTTCTTAGTAGAAAATTTCGTTAGATTAATCTTTTTTCTTTTATTTTATTATTCAGTATGTTATTTAAATATGATATTATAATCAATAGGGTGGGTTCTCGAATCCAACCGAATCCGGGTCATTCTAGGTAACGGACTGGTCCTTTATAATGGTTGTTTTATGGGTTTTTGTCGTATTTTTGCTAACTTAACTCAGTTTCACATAAGCTTGTCAGATTGTTGACTTTTCATATGGATTTTGTATAAAATTCTGAAGTTGTCAATGACGACCTTATTTACGTCCATAATCAACTTGTTGAAATCGTTCGACTTTGGCCCGCCGGGAGAGCCTAGCCAGCCCTTTTCTTTTTTGAGATGGGCCGGACTTTTGGTTTTTTAGTTAGCTAAGGCCGGACACCGTGGGCCCTTGTCCGCTTGGCTGGGCTCCCTATCGTTACTTGATTTCATCGCCATGGCCTTGGTGAAAAAGTTCGCTTTTTCCTTTTGGGTCGAGCCCGGCGATGGTTTGTCGGTCAGAGCTTAACGCCCACCAATGGCCGACCATATTTATTTAGGATTCCGCTCATGACCGTTACGAAAGAAAAAATTGTCTCTCGTATCACTGATGATACTAACTTTACTCCTTTAGAGGCTCGCAAGCACGTCGAGTCAGTAATAGATATAATTAAAACCACTTTGGCCACCGAAAACCACGTGCTCATAAGCGGTTTCGGAAAGTTCATAGTCCGGAGAAAAAAGTCCAGGCAAGGCCGTAACCCCCAGACCGGACAGCCCATGATTCTTAAGGCCCGACAAGTCGTGACCTTTAAGATCTCGGGGGTCATGCGTCGCCGGGT
>JAITJP010000100.1 GCA_031278835.1 Deltaproteobacteria bacterium | reverse complement strand
GACAATATTGGGGAGAAAAAATTCCCTAGCCAAGCTAGAGATAATCGAGCGCTCATGGGGCTGAGATCCTACCACTATGGTCTGACAATTCAAGGCGTATTTTAACCCGGCCTGAAGCTTAAAAGGAAATTTTTTTCGTGGGCCATAGGCCGCGGCCACCCTGGGCTAAAATTAGCCCGGACCAAGGGGGCAGGGCCAAAGGGGTCAGGACCAATGAGTCAAGCCATGACGCTCATTATATGGTTCAAATAAATTAGGTCTCGGCCCAGCCTGGTAGTATGGTTAAGCCATGAGCATCCGGCCTAGGGGCCTGACATGAGCATTAGCTTGGTTTTGGCCGCAATGGGCAGGCCTCTGGGACCAACTGAGAAGATCCATTTGGCTAGCGAAAGGCTCAGTAATGTTGGCCTTAACCTGGCCTAGCCTCTGGGGAAATTTTAAAATTTTGATTGATTTTTTTAAAACAAACGCTAGTTATAATCTTAATTTAGATACAAGTCTAACTTACCATTTTTCATGGTCAAATTTAAAGGGTCAACGAAAATGTCACATAACAAAAGAGTTTAATTAAAAGTATATACTTTAAATAAACTCTAAAGTTAGCCGAGTTATCTTTTTTCTAAAAAGATGTTAGCTATGGAGCAGCATCTTTTTGCTAAAGGCTTCCTCGGGGGTGATGTTTAAGACGCTTAAAACCCTTCTCATCAACTCCGGAGAGATGAACTTACTAAGCTCGAGGCGGTTGATGACGGTGGGCGAGACGCCGGAGGCTTTGGCCAGAAAGAATTTGCTCATCATCTGGCTTTCCCTGAGCTCTTTGAAAGCTGGACCGTTGATTATCATTTTTGGATCTCCTAAGCCTTTGGGCAGGCATGTCCCAAAGGATCTAAAGGGCGCCTTTTTAAAGCGCCGATGGTGAGATTGAGATGAGGGCCCTTGGTGACCCACGAAAAATGACCATAAATATCTAAACTTATCCTTTAGAAATTTAGGCCAAAAAAAACCTCGACCTCGTCACGATATTGTAAATTTTCACGTTTTAAAGTGAACTTTTTTAATAAAAATAGCCACAATTACTTTTCTGTAAAAGATAATTGTTTCTAAAATTAATAAAAAAATAAATTTACCATTATCGCGAGAGATACAAGGATAACTATACTATCTATAAACTTAACAACATATTATTAATAAAACACTTTTATATCTAATATCAGTTTTAAACCAGTTTAATATCACCTATTACTGGCTATATTCAAAGTCACTGGTAAGCGACCAGCCTGTTACCTAAAAAAATCTAAAGCCATAAATCTTAGGACTTTACGGTTAATCCGTAGGGCCATGAGGCTTGGGTTAAGATATTTAGCTTAACCCAGCTGACTTATGACAACTAGTCTGACGCCTTTGGCTTAAGACTCGTTATCAAAAAACAGCATACGCTTGTCAAAGGCCTCCTTAACGGGTATATCCATGGCGTTTAAGACTTTTTTAATGACCTCAAACTTATTGGTCTGGCCGGTCTCGATTTTCTTGATGGTGTTGGGTGACACGCCCGATTCTCTTGAAAGAAGGGCTTGTGTCATTAAACGTTTTTCTCTAGCCATTCTAAAGGCTTTGCCATCAATCTTCATATTTTACAGATCCTTTGGAATTAACTTTCCGAAAAAAGTGGGTTTAAGCGGTGGCAACCACTAAACCAACGAGGTAATTGACCCTAACGGGTCCATTAAAATAGGGCAAGCCTATCTTAACTTCCTACCTCCACCCAATTCACGGCCAAGATGAGGGGGCTCTAATAACCTCATAAAAGCCGTCAAGTTAAACCAAAGTATCTTTCTAAACACTTGGCTTTAATGGGCCGCGGGCCAATCGAAGCTCCTGGTTAAAAAGTTTCTTTCACCAAGGCCTCGAAGGGCGCCGTCAAAAGCACGGAATTTTTTGCCCAAAAATTGGTTCTCCATCCGTAACTAAGGGTAATTCAAGGAGGAAAACAACCGTTCCCAAAAAAAGAAGTAATTCTCCTTTTGGGGAATTCATTTTAACTAGTATTGATTGAAATTACAAGTAATTTTTTGCCTTAATGAAAACTTTTTTAATGGCCAAGTTATCCGGTCACTAGATTATTAAGTTTATGGGCGCCCTGGGCGCCTGGGCCGTCAAATAAAGAAGCTTTGGTCGGCCTTTTTTTAACCAAACAAACTAACAAACTTAGATTACCTGGAACTAGCCAGAGGCTGGGTCTTAAAATTGACCCGCTCCTGGGCCCAAGCCAAATTAAAAACCAAACCAAGAAGCCTAAGCGAATTTACCAAAGGCTTATCTGGGTTTTTATTGATCTGGCCGGCATTTAACACCCTTAAAGGATTAATAAAATGATCTTAGGCTCTCGCTCCTGGCTATTAATTTAACTTTTGGGCTAAAAGATATTTTAAGTCTTGATTTTCTTAAAATATTAATTAGCCAAAGCCACTTACGGCCTTCTTCAAAGCACATTAAGTGGTTAATTTTTTCTTCAGAACCAAATTCAAACATCGGACTCCCAAAATTATCTTTTATTATACTAATAAAAGATAATATTATATTTATCAATACCATAAAAGATCTCTAATTTTTAGATTTTAACCTTTAATTAAAGAAGCTTTTTAGGCATCAAGAACAAGCCATCCAATCCAAAGAAGCGAATCTTCCCTGGGGCGCATGATATTAACTTCTAACTTTAGAAAAATCAAGTGTTATTTCGGGGGCTAGAGCTTTTTTTAACCATGGCCACCATTTCTGGTAAAATTCTGGCCTAACCAAGCAAGATAATTAACTTTTTTGGGAAAAATTTTTTTTGGGGAGTGATGAGAAAAGAAGAAAAAAGAGAGGCTAAAAAAATTGATTGAGCTTTTATGATCCAATGGACCGGGCTTTGAGCACCTTGAAATAAACTGACGCGGCGGGCGCGTCAGTTTATTGGCTAGAATTGACTATCTTAAATAACCTTAAATTCGCTAAAAGAAATCTATATAGTTTTTGAATCTTTAAAGTTCTTAAAGTAAACCGAATCTTGGTTATTTTAAGATGATCAATTATGGCTGACCATTTTCTTATCGAAGGCTTCCTCGACGGTAATACCAAGGGCCAGCACCACCTTGCGGATCAGATCCGGCCTGGCGGGCTTACCCAGTTCGATGTTTTTGATAATGTTAGGTGAGACGCCAGAAGTGCTAGCCAGATTGAGTTTGCTCATGAGCTTACTGACTCTGGCGTCTCTAAAGGCATCGCCGTTGATTTTCATGTTGCTTCCCCTTTTCAATCGGATTTAAAATCCGAAAGCGTGGCCATGGGCGCGACTTCCAAAGCGCCCCTACCGATTGCTCGAATTGACTCAAATGAGCCTAAAAAAATAAACCAAACAACTTAACTTAATCGCCCAGTGATGAGCTTAGATCCCAAGTCTTAACTATTAGGACCTAAAACCATCATCTAAAGTTAAGCCCGCCTATCAGGTAATCCGCTCATGTCACCTGGTTAAGCTGGCGCGGCCTTTTTCAGCGGGTTTAGTAAAGTTCGTTCGCGGAACTGGAACTACTCGAAATTTCGAGTCCATAACGCTGGTTTAAGTGAGAAAGATTATAACATTTTTTTACTGTAAAATATAATCTTTTTTTTAACCGCCTTATCCCATAATCTAATCGAAAAATGCTATAGGCCCGTTTTTGCGATCTTTTTTTCATTAACGAATGTTCGTTAATAAAATTAAAATTTATTTTGACTATTTATATACAAGGTTTTGTCCAATCTTTAGGCAATAATTAAATGTGACACGCAATTATATTTCTAGTTCATTTCTAAAAACTTACTTTATTTAGATGGTTAATTCTTATTTTTAGATTGTCCTTCCCGTATCAAGACCTTCCGAGCCTTTTTAGGCCGCCTTTTTTGGCCTCCTAGGCCAAAGGACGGTCATTTTTTTTTCTGGCTAGCTAGCCGCGCTTAACATTGTGGCCTCGCCCAAGGTTACTTGACCTTTTGGGCCGGCTTTTGGTTTTGCTTTTCTCGCTATTTTCTATTTAAGCCTTGCTTAAATAAAACTCAAGGTTTTATTTGATAAATGCTGGTCTGGTCATGATTTAGCTTGCTCCTGGCTCTTGGTCTAGATCTTTTTTTCTGTTTAGCCACTTTATTTTGGGCCTATTGATTTGGGCTTTTTTTTTGACGTCTAGGCGTTAGTTCTATGCTTTAAAAAATATCCTGTCATTTATAAATTTAGAGGGCTTTGGCCATTTTTGCCCCCTTACCCTGGGCTCTGGTTTATGCTAAAATCTCCTATTGGGCCCGACAACACCCGCTTTTTTTTCAAGCCTTTTTTTGACCTTTTTTTCAGCCCATTTTTCTTAGCCACTTTTCACTCCCTTTGGGGGGCTTTTTTTTCTGTCTGGCTTAAAGCCCGGGCCTGAAATCGTGGCCTTATTGAGGCCTTGGCTGGGCTTAGATCTTTTTCATGAAAGGCCTTAGATTTAGTCGATCTCTTAGGCTTTACCGAAACCAGGCCAGGATTTTGGCCCACAATTGCCCATAATATCTAACTTTTTCTTTACATATTTATCTGAGTATTTTCTCAAAGTTTTTTTATGACCTTTAATATTGATTTACCAGCCTTACGGGAAAATAAGATCCATCGCAAAATTTTGATCGTGGGCGGGGCCGGATATATTGGCTTAGCCCTGACCAAAGAACTTTTGGAGGCCGGTTACGAGGTAACCGTCTTTGACTCACTGATTCATGGCCACGAGCCCTTGGATTTTCTCTTAAACAAACCGCGGCTAAATTTTGTCAAGGGAGATATCCGGGACATTGGTTTGGTTAACCAAACCGTCAAGGGTCATTGGGGCGTGGTCTTGTTGGCTGCCCTGGTGGGCGTCGAGGCCTGTGACAAAGATAGGCAGCAGACCTTGGAAATTAATTACTTGGCCTCCCAAAATGTCGTGGAGTGCGCCTTTAGTCAATTGGTCAAAAGGTTCATTTTCGCCTCCACCGATTCTTGCTATGGGCAAAGGCCAGGAGAAAAATTAAACGAACTGGCTTACCTTGACCCCCTTTCAATATACGCCGTCTATAAGTCCAAAATGGAGGAAAAGGTTTTGTCCATGCCTTTTTCGGCCTACTTTTCTCCGGTCATATTAAGGCTTGGCACCGTTTACGGCATGTCCCCCAGACCGCGCTTTGATCTGGTCGTAAACTTATTGGTCAGGGAAATAGTTTTAAGGGGGGTGGCCACGATTTATTCCGGCGAGCAGTGGCGGCCCTTGGTCCACGTCAGGGACGTGGCCAGGGCCTTTAGGCTGGCCCTGGAAGCCCCTCGCTATTTGATTCATGACCAAATTTTTAACGTCGGGGCCGATCAAGACAATGTGCAATTTAAAGATCTCAAAGATCTTTTATTAAAAATTAACCCCGAAGGCCAGGTCACCATTACCCCGGGCCTGGCCGATTTAAGAAATTATTACGTGGTCTTTGAAAAAATTAAAAAAATTCTTGATTTTAAACCCTCGATTTCGCTTTTGGAGGGCATGGAGGAGATTCGAGACAGTTTGCTTAGCGGTTACCCGGCTGACCCCTATTCAGCCAAGTGGAAAAATTCCTAATCAACCTTCATGAGTTTTTCATATAAACTCATAAACATGAATTTACTTTGTTTTCGTTTTTTTTGAAAAAAATAAAACCTGGAGTCAAATTTCTTGAGCCATTCTAACTCACCTGGGCTTGAGGCTAACCTGTCAAACCTCATCGGCAACCTTAAGCCATTAAAGAACTTTGTCAACTTCTCTCCGCCAAAAATCGGCCCCTTGGAAATCACGGCCGTGACCGAGGCCTTAAGCTCGGGTTGGCTAACCACCGGGCCCAGGGCCGAGCGTTTTGAAAAAGTCATGAGCCAATATCTGGGAAGCCAGGGGGCCCTGGCCTTGTCTTCCTGCACGGCCGCCTTACATATTGGCCTTAAGGTCATGGGCCTGGGGCCCGGGGACGCCGTCATAACCACCCCCTTGACCTTTGTCTCCACCACCCACGCCGCCCTTTACAACTCGGTTAGACCATTTTTGGTTGACGTTTCCTCGGATACTGGCAATATCGACCCAGAAAAAATCACGGTTTTTTTAGAAAAAGAATGCTTCAAGGATTCGGAAGGCCAATTAGTTCATAAAAAAACCCAACTTAAGGTCAAAGCCTTGGTGCCGGTCCATTACGCCGGGCACCCGGTCGATCTTGGGCAATTATGGCCCCTTTGTCAGCGCTTTAATTTATCGATGCTTGAGGACGCCGCCCACGCTTTGGGCTCAAAATTTGAGGGATTGCCGGTGGGTCATGAACATCTCCAGCCCAAGGCTTCCCGGGATTCCCAGGGCTTGACCTCGATGGTCGCCTTTTCATTTTACGCCACCAAAAACGTCGCCACCGGGGAAGGGGGCTTACTGACCTGCTCCGATCCGGCCCTATTGGCCAGGGCCAGAAAACTGGCCGCTTACGGCATCACCGACGCCAGACGTATTTGGGATCGCTACGCCCCCAAAGGCACCTGGGCCTATGACGTGGACGAGGTGGGATTTAAGGCTAATTTTACCGACCTTCAGGCCGCCCTTGGCCTAGCCCAGATGTCTCAATTAAACGAGTTTTTACTCTCCAGGGCCAAAAACGTTCAAATCTGGAATGGCGCTTTTAAACAAATCGAAGATTTAGTCGAATTACCGACGGTCAGACAGGGGGCCGTCCACTCCTGGCATTTGTATCCCTTACGCCTTAGGACAAATAAATTAAAAATCAGCCGCGACGACTTTATCGCCGCCTTAAAAGCCCTAAACATCGGGACCAGCGTCATGTTCATTCCCATCCACTACCATAGCTGCTATAAAGATTTTCTTGGCTATGGCCCTGGGGCTTTTCCCGTGGCCGAGGATTTTTTTGCCCGTGAAGTTAGCTTACCAATCTCCCCGGCCACGCCCCAAGATGACCTTGAAGAAGCGGCCGCTCTTACGGTAAAATTATTAAAACAAAATTCCAAAATCGCTTAGCCAGCCCAAAAAAAATTAAAAAAAAGCTTATTTCGTTTTTTTATTTTGAAAATATGCCCCGGCCCCGGCTTTGGGGGGCCGCTTTATGGACGTCTCTGGTAGCCCAGCCTTTGGCCTTTTAAAGGGCCCTATTGGCTCTCCAGGGCCCTCCAAACCCCTTAACCCACATATTCCCACATATAGGCCTGGCCAAGGCCGCCACGGGCCTATTTTGCCCCTTAACCGGCTTACTCAAAATTACCAATCAAGCGGCTCTCCCAAAATTACCTTATCCACCAAACCAAACCGACTGCCCACTTTTTTTTCTGGCTAAATTTCCCGGCAATATTCTCGCGATTTAAACGTCACAATCTTAAGGTTGGTAATAAAAACAATAAATAACCAAAACAAAGCCGAGCCCAAGACAATGACCATTTATCAAAATTTTGAAAAGCCGCCCCGCCCCACTCGGTCTGACCTGGCTCACATGCGAATAAGCATGCTAAGATACTTTGTGGATGATTTTCGTGACCCAATGATGTCTTGTTTGAGGGATATATTTTATACTTCGAAGATGGTCAGCCCCAAAAAGCGTAAAATACTTGAGCATATTTTAGAGGTCTTGAGTCCTTATCGAGAGGCGGCCAATTTTTTTTACCAGCGTCTGGAGGAAGAATACTTTGACGACAGCTTAAAACCTCGTCCGGACGAAAGGGGCTGCATACCGATTGAACTTATAGCCGTAGACGATCTACCAACCTGGGCTCGTCTAAAAAACCTCGACCATGAAACCCAGCTCAAGCTTTGGTATAAATTTAAATGTGTCTCTGAAATGGTATATGAAACGACTTTTTGGGCTAGATATCTTTATCAACGTGAAAAGGAAAAAAACGACTTTATCCCAGACCTGGATCCCCCGCCATTGGGTTTTACCACTCCCTCTGAGGAGGATTTTTCGCTAAAAATACAAACAATCCATTCAGAAGCGCTGAAAAAGTCAATGACCAAAGACTTATCAGACTTAGCAAATTCGGACCTCTCCCAAATACGGGAAGGTATCCTATATTTCATGTTCTTTTGGTCGGCTCCAATTAAAAAAAGTTTGAAATTAGTTAAGGCGACTTCGAGAATAATCACTCCCGACATGCGTCAGAAATTGGCATATCGCTTCCAAGCCATCGATCGTACTCTCATTACGGTCAGGGCTTTTGCCGAGGGGTTAAAGGCTGATTACTTAAACGATATCCGCGAACCTATGACGGACCAAAATGGCTTACAGACCTTTAAGTTTAAACTTCAAAACTTAAATGGCGAGGTGCCTTACTGGGCCGAGCTTAAGAATCTAGATGACCAAGAGACCACCCTTACGGTTTGGCGCCAAATTGGCAGGATAATGAAGAAAATGTCCGGCCTTCTAGATAAGACGCGAAAATTATACTTTGAAGTAAACGACAAAGTCTCCTCTACCTTTCATGACCATCTGCTCCAGTCACCTTTCAAAGCCAAACGCGAAATTCACCGCAAGGACAAAAAATAAAAATCGCCACAAAACAATTAACCACCAGGACAAAAAATAACCACCGCGACAGCCCAAAAGCTCGGCTCAGAGGCCGAGGCCGTGGGCCTAAGTCCCGCCCCCGACACCCCAAAACCCAGGGCCGATAAATTGGTCAGCGCTATTGATTATTTCATCAAGTTGTCCATTTTTTTTTACCAACAGAACAAAGCTGAGCCCAAGACAATGGCAAACTATCAAAATTTTAATAAGCCGGGGCGGCCCACGGCCCAAAGACTGGGCCCTTTATAATAGGCCAATGGTGACTTGGCCAACCGAGTTTATTTACTTAATGGTTCTTTTTCCGACTGGGCAGCTTTTTTGGCGGGCCAGAAAGGCATGGGAAAGGCATCTTTTTTTTTGACCATCATTTCATGGCCTGATAAAATTTTTTTTCAAGCTAATTTTTATGGTTGCTTTTATAGAAAA
>JAITJP010000085.1 GCA_031278835.1 Deltaproteobacteria bacterium | reverse complement strand
AAAAATGGCGGTAAAGGTTTGGCCTTTAACCAAAAATAACTTTCGAAAAAGGCTTATTAATTTAACCTAACCCTAAGCTTAGTCTAGCGATTATGTTTATGGGTTTATTCATGTGACCTAATATCTTCCCCAAGGAATCCTTTTAATTTACCCAATACTGACCAAGACCCGTTTCTCGGCCCTAATCTAGGGGGCCAAGCGCTCGCGACTCTGGAAAAAATTTGATATTAAGCTGGTTTTTTGGCAAAATGGCAAATCCCACCTGGGAAAAATGAGTCCACTCGGTTGACCTATGGGAAGCGGGATTAAGCGCTTTGATCATGGGGCGGGTAAGGATTCACCTGGGTTTAGGAGCCATGATGTTAGCGGCCAAAATTCGCTGGCCATGGTTGGATGGATTGGTTGGCGGCCAAGATTCGCTGGCCACGGTTGGGTGTATTGGTTGGTAGCCAAGATTTGATAGCCAAGATTCGCTGGCCATGGTTGGCTGATTGATTAACCCACGGTTCGGGGGATTGGAGGCTTTGGCCATGGGGGCGATGGTAAAGCCATTTTCGGGGCTTGGTAAACCGGCTCTTGGATGAGCGGGACTTTTAGGGATAGGTTTTGATGACCGGTTACGAGGGGGCCTTTAACGCTTGCGAGATTGACCTCGGGGCTTTGGCCAGAAATTATAAAAAAATAGCGGAATTTTCCAAGGCCCCGGTCATGGGCGTGGTTAAGGGCGACGCCTATGGGCATGGCCTGGTGCCTTCGGCTTTGGCCTTGGTTGAGGCGGGTTGTCGGGAGCTGGGCGTACTGGATGTTTGGGAGGCCATGGAATTAAAAAAGCATCCCATCGAGGCCGAGATTACGATTTTGGCCGGGCTATTGGGGCCCGAGCAGTCCTATAGGGCCGTCTCCGAGGGCCTGGTGGTTTTCGCCTACGATCTGGCCCAAATAAAAACTCTGGCCAAGGCGGCCGAGAATTTAGATACCAGGGCCAGGATCATCTTTAAAATCGACACGGGCATGGGGCGTCTGGGTTTTGGCTGGGAAAAGGCCTCCTATATCGTTTCCAGCTTGGCTGGCTTAAAAAACTTGTCCATCGAGGGCCTAAGCACTCATTTGGCCACCAATGGGGATGAGGGGGCCAAAACTCAGCTGGAGAGGTTTTACGATCTGGGCGATAAAATCAGAAAGCGCACCAAAACCGAGATAAAGTTTAGCGTTCTGGCCAGCGGCGGCATCTTGGCCCATCAGGATTTTCCGGACAATCTTAGCCGGGCCGGGCTATTGCTTTACGGCTACTCGCCCTTGGAACTTACCGATCCAGCCCTTACTGGAATGAAAAAAGCAAAAAATCTCATTAACTCCTTGGAAAAACCCATGACCATAAAATCCAAACTCATTCAAGTAAGGGAGGCCAAGGCCGGGGAAACCATAAGTTACGATCGGACCTTTGTGGTCCCCAAGACCATGAAAATTGGCACGGCGCCCATTGGCTACGTTCACGGAATTGGCCGAAGCCGCTCCGCCCTTGGCCATGCCTTGATTGGCGGCCAAAAGGCCGGTTTACTGGGCCGGGTTTGCATGAATTTATGCTTGTTTGATCTGGGCAATAACGGCCAGGCCAAGGTCGGTGACGAGGTGGTGATTTTGGGCGATCAGGGCCATCAATCCATCGGGGCTAACCTGATTGGGACTTGGGAAAAAACCTCGGCCTACGAAATACTTTGCCATTTGGGGCGGCTTAATCCCAGGTTCTATAAAAAAAGCCTCCAGGTTAAAGGCCCCAAAAAGCGAGCCTAGCTGGGCTTTTGAGCTTTGATCGAGGCAATCAAAGCCCCTTGGAGTTAATTTTACGCGGCTTATTTTGGGCCGATCTATTTTTCGAGTAATCGACTAGAAAAAAAAGAAAAATCATAGGTTAGAAAAAAAACAAAAATGAAAGACACCTTAAGAAGCCTGATCGGTTCGGCGCTATCAAAGATCTCAACGGAAAAGGCTTGGCCCACGGACTTGGACTTGGGGGCCTTTGTTTTGGAAGAACCCAATAAGCCCCAGTTTGGTCATTTGGCCACCAACGCGGCCATGGTTTTGGCCAAAAAGGTCGGTTTTAAGCCCAGGGATTTGGCCGAACTAATCATTCAAACCATCGGCCCAGGCCATGAACTAATCGAGTCCATGGAAGTGGCCGGACCGGGCTTTATAAATTTTCGTTTCTCCAATAAGTTTTGGGTCAAGACACTGGAAAAGATCCTCAAATCAGGCCTAGATTACGGCCGCGACTTGACCCCCAAGGGCCGGGTTTTGGTCGAGTACGTTTCGGCCAATCCCACCGGACCCCTTCACGTCGGCCACGGCCGCGGAGCGGCCCTGGGTGACGCCTTGGCCAGGATACTTTCTTTCGTCGGCCATGAGGTGGGCTGTGAATATTACGTAAACGACGCCGGACGCCAGATGAGGATTCTGGGCAACTCGGTTCTGGTCAGGCTTAACCAGCTTAAGGGCCAGGAAGTTGAAATCCCCACTGATTTTTATCGGGGCGATTACATCGGTCACATCGCCGGTGAGCTGGCCCCCAGCTTGGGAGACGATTTCGAAAATTTGTCTAACAAAGAAAAGGTCGAGATCCTAACCGATCGGGCCATTGGCATTATTTTAACTGGCATCAAAAAAGATTTGAGTGACTTTAGGGTGCGTCACGATACTTGGTTTTCGGAAAAAAGTCTCTACGAGAATCACCTTGTCGAAAAAAGTTTTGACTTTCTAGAGAAACATGGCCATACTTACCATAAAGACGGGGCCCTATGGTTTAAGTCAACCGCCTTTGGCGACGATAAGGATAGGGTATTGGTTAAGTCTGACGGCGAAATGACTTACTTTGCCTCGGACATCGCCTACCACAAGGAAAAATTCGATCGGGGCTATGACCTTTTGATCGACATCTGGGGAGCCGATCACCACGGTTACATTCCCAGGGTCAAGGCGGCCGTCTCGGCCCTGGGCCGTAAGCCTGACCATTTGGGCGTGGTCTTGGTCCAGATGGTTAACTTACTTAGGGATGGTCAAGCCGTCAACATGTCCACCAGGAGCGGTCAATTCGTGACCCTGGAGGAGGTGGTCTCGGAGGTCGGGGCCGACGCGGCCAGGTTTATTTTTCTGACCAGAAGTCACGAATCGACCCTCGATTTCGATCTTGAGCTGGCCAAGAGCCAAAGCCGGGATAACCCGGTCTTTTACGTCCAATACGTCTGCGCCCGGGTCAACAGTCTCCTGGCCAAGGCCCAGGAGGCCAAAGCCGATCCCGAGGCGGCCAAGGCTCCGATCGATCTGTCTTTGCTCGCGGCCAACGAGGAAGTCGAGATCATAAAAACCCTTTCGACTTTTTCGGAAACCTTGACGGCCGCGGCCAAACGCCTGGAACCACATCTCCTGACCGTCTATCTCTCAAGCCTGGCCAAGCTATTTCACCAATACTATGGGGCTTTCCGCTTGGTCGACGAAGACCATTGGGCCCTAACCCGGGCCAGGTTGGAACTGGCCAAGGCGGTTAAGCAAGTGACCGTGATTGGCCTGGATTTACTGGGGGTCACAGCTCCGGAAAAGATGTAGCTAAAAAAACCCTTTTTGGCTAATGGTTTTGCTCCATAAAACCATTGGCCACAGAAAAAAAACTCTTTACTTAAATAATTTTTTACTTAATCATGGCCATTATTGAAAAAATTTGTTTTTTTTAGTTGTTTATTGGCTTTTTATGACTAAACTCTTAACGGTAAACCGAGGTTAGCATATGGGCGGGAATGACACGGACCAAAATAATGAAAAAGTGAACGGGGAGAATATCCTGTCCGAAACGGCTCCCGCCAAGTACTCCACCGACAACGTGAGCCGCATGGTCGAAAGGCTTTTGGCCCAAGAAACCACTTTCTTTGACCACTATCGCTTAAAAAACCTGGGCGGAAAAATCGAGACCTCCTCGCTTAACGGCGAATCTCAAAAAAAACAAATTTTTCCCTTCAAAAAAGGCGGCCAGGGAAACGGCAACGGCCACCAGGCCAAAAACCCTCTTAGCCCCACCAACGGGAACGGCTCGGCCCAAAAGGCTGGAGCGAATGGCAACGGCAAGGGCGCCTCCACAAATCTTCCCCTGGCCAGGGGCGAGGACGGCGGTTCGGTAACCGCTTTTGGCCCAGAAACCTCGCTAAGCTCCATGTCCGCCTCTTTAAGCCAATCAAGCAAAGCTTCCAAGGACGGCACTAACCTCTCCCCAACTGACCCGGCCCTTTCTGACCAAGCCCAAGACCAGCCAGATGACCGTCCCCCTGGCCAAAATAAATTTTTGGGCTTAAATAGCGCCGAGGCCTTGGGCGGCCTAAAAAAAGAACCCCGTTGGCTTATCTCACTTAAGTGGCTAACCCGTCTGTTTTTTTCTTTCATAGTTTTGGCTTGGATGTTCGTTTTGGGCTTTATCGTGGGCCGGGTAACCTTAACCGAGCCCCCAGACGAATTATCGGAAAAAATTCAGTCCTCGGCCTTGGGCTCGTTTATTACCCAAAACCTGGCCGACCTTGAGGACGACATAGAACCCCTCGATTCCGATTACCCGGTGGTCATTGTCTCTCCCGAAAACGACCTGGCCCAAAACTATCCCCCGCCCCAAAGCGACTACCTAATGGCCTCAACTCAAAGTTCTGCGAGCCCCCTCCCCGCCCCGGCGGCAAGGGCTCGGGAGACACGGGCCCAGACCCCCTGGGCCCAGGACCAATCGGCTCAGGCCCCACGGGACCGGGCCTTAATGGCCCAGGCTCAGTCATCTCAAGCCCAGTCGGACCAAACTCAGTCTGACCAAGCCCCCAAGCCCCAGGTAACTTCCGATCAAGTCGCCTCGGCCCAAACGATAGTGGCCTCAAACCAGACCGAGCCAAGCCAGGCCAGCAAAGCCCCCTCCCCCGCGGCTTCCACGGCCAACAAGCCCGGGGCCGCCAATCAAGAAATTTCTCAAAAGGAAACCCTGATCGCCTCGGCCGGATCGCGCTTGGATGGTCGAGGCGGGCCCTTGGTGCCTGAAACTTTCCCGCCCCAGAGCCCGGCCCGGGCCGGCCCGGCGGTTTTGGATCAGGCTCAGAAAACCGGGGCTGACCAGGAATACTTTTGGCCGGCCAAGCCCACCAAGAAAGGCCTTTTTACCATCCAGGTGGGGGCGGTGGGCAACGAAGAAGCGGCCAAGGCCATGGTTAAAAAGTTTGCCAATCAAGGCTTTGAGGACGTTTACTGTTACAGGACTTCCAGCGGGCGCTTTAACGTTCGGGTGGGCCGCTATGAAACCGAGATACAAGCCCGAACCGCCGCCGTGGCCCTCACCGTGGCCGGGGCCTATCAACCCTATCTCTCAAAATTAAACCCCTAAAAGGCCAAAGCGAAAAAAAACCTCAAATCTCAAAGCATTAAAATTTTCAACCCCAGGAGGCCGTATTTTTTGGCCTCCTGGGGTTGGTTTTTTTTAGTCTCCCCGCGGTCGAATTTTTTTTTAGCTTTTAGGCCCTGGCGGCCATGGCTGTCAGGAAAAGCTGAGGGCTGGTCCTGTAAATGCCCATGTTAGCGAAATTTATTAGGCCTTCCCTGACCCGTTCGGAGATCCGCGGGGCGGCCGAGGTCACCACCGAGGAGACGGTATGGCCGCCCGAGGGGGCCAGGGCTCCCATGAGGTTTTGACCCTCGGTTTCCTCGGCGGTGCCGTTAAGGTCAGGGCCAACGGTTATGGGCGGTCTGGTCTCCGGTTCGTTTAATAGGTCCATGGTCCGGCGCATGGAGAGCTGGGCGGCCACGGCCGAGGGGTAATAGGCCCCCGGAGGCATGGGCCCGGCTTGTATGGTGGGACCGGGCTCGGTGGCCGGGGTGGTCACCGTGGCCACGCCTTTTCCGACCACCCGAATTTTTAGCGATCCGGCCCGGGCGTAGAAAGTGGGCTGGGATTGCTTTTGGACCATGCCGTTTACGCTAAACTGGTAAGGCAAGATGTCTTGCCAAGCCTGGTCCTCGTCCATGATTAGGGTGGGGTAACTGTCGTGGGAGTCGATGTCTTTAGGATCGCCGCCCGGCCGTCTGGTGGGACTGACGTTTAGATAGCGCTGCAGGGCGTCGGCCACGGTGGTGTTTTCCATGCCAGCCCTATCGACGTCCATGGCCAAGTAATGGGCCATGTTGCGGCCCGGAGGCGCCGTGTAGGAATCAACCCTGGCCGCCATGCCGTTTGATACGGTGGCGTGGGGGTTACCTGAGCCGCTGGCGATGATTTGAGAAACGACATTGGGGGTGGGTTTGACCACGGCCACCGAGGTGCTTCTGATGGTCCCGGCCACCTGGAGCGGATAATAGGCCTCGCGCTGGATGTTTTGGATTGGAATCATGGTTTCCTCCCAAGGAAATATGACAATGACGAAGATCGTCACCCTTCCGTGGGCCGGATCCATAAAATAAAAAAGCGCCATCGAAGGCGCCCCTTAGAAAAAAAATTAACCAAGTAAGACGCCTAACCCTTACGGGTCAATCGTGACGCCTGCCTTGGCTATTGTCAGTTGGTGAACCCAATCCTTTGGTTCACGCCTAAAGTATACTACAAAGAAAAGCTCAAGTCAAAAATTATTTTTGGCTTGAGCTGAAAAAACTAAAAACGGAAGAAAAAAACCGCCCATGGTCTTGATCGGGGAGCTTTCGAGGCCGGCTCCGTAAAGGGCCGCCAAGGGGTCTAGGGGCGCTGGGCGCCCATGGCCAGGACCCTGGTAGCCGAACGG
>JAITJP010000069.1 GCA_031278835.1 Deltaproteobacteria bacterium | reverse complement strand
ACAATTTATCAATTTTAAGTGGTTTGTAATTAAAGACCTTGGCCTAAAATGCCGATTATATAGTTGGGAGCGCGAAAACCCCTAGTGTTTTTTTGGACTTAAACCAAAAATTCAGGTGGGAACAGGTGAGCCGGTTTAGAAAGTTTAGTCCAAAGGCTCTCATCCGCGATTAAAGCGGCCCATTTGGTGGGAATTTAGCTTCTTCCCTTTACGAGGAGAACAAAAATGAGATCGATATTAGTCAAAAAGTCAGCGCTTTGGCTAAGCTTAATGGCCGCGGCCCTGTTATTGTCCTTACCGGCCCTGGCTCAAGTTAACTTCGCCCCGTCTGGAGACCCCTCCATGCCGGCCGCTTCGGCCGACTCGGGCACGGAGTCCTTCTCGGCTCCGGATACCGGGCTAACCATCGCCGACCCCTTTAGCCTGATGGGTACCAAGACCTACACCGGTAAGCTTATCTCGCTTGATTTTCAAAACGCGGATATTCACAACATTCTTAGGTTAATTGGCGAAGTCTCCGGAAAGAACGTGGTCGTCTCCGATCAAGTCAGCGGCAAAGTCACTTTGAAACTATCCAAAGTGCCCTGGGATCAGGCCCTTGATACCGTTTTGGCTTCCAAGAATTTAGGGGTCATTGAAAACGGAAATATCCTTAGGATCGATACCCTCGAAGCCATCAGGCGGGCCACCCCCGACATCAGTGACCCGGCCCCCCGGGTGGCCTTGGTCAAGAAGATTTTTACCCCCAAGTACGCTTCGGTTAGCACTTTGGCCTCGGAACTGGAAAAGGGTAAAAGCATGCGAGGCAGCGTCAGGGTGATTGGCAACGACATCTACGTTGAAGACGATTACCAGACTATGCAAGCCATCAGCGAGATCTTTAGACGAAACGACCGAGAGTCTAAGCAGATCTTGATTGAAGCCCGTATCGTGGAGGCCTCGGCCAATTTTACTCAGAAATTTGGCATCAATTGGAGCGGGCAATATAACAATAAAGGTAACCTTGAAGAGGCCACCGGCCGGGGTCGGCACGAGATTTATGGGGCCATGGACTTAATCCAAGGCGATTCCAACGAGAGTACCAAAATCGCCGGCGGCTTTTTGAATAAGGCGGCCACCTTGGCCCTTTCGGCTGAGCTAAATCTCTCCGAGAACTTGGGTCAAACCAAAAACATCTCTTCCCCTCGCATCATGGCCTCAAACGACCAGGAAGTTTACATTAAACAAGGCGTTGAGATTCCCTACACCACCACCACTCAGGACACCACCAACACCGAGTTTAAAGAAGCGGTCATGGAGCTGCGGGTCACCCCCCATATCGAAGAAAACGGCCAGATCATCTCTCTCGACATCACCTTAACCAAAGACACCCAGGGCCAACAGGTCGGCGGTCAGATGTCCGTTGACACCAGCGAAGCCAGGACCAAGCTCATGGTCAAAGACGGCGAAACCGTGGTCATTGGCGGTATCATTACCGATAGTCAGTTCGACGGCGGAACCAGAATTCCTGGACTCCATAACATTCCTTTACTGGGTTGGCTCTTTAAAAATAACGTAATCCAGAACGACAAAAAGGAGATGTTGATTTTTATTACCGCCAACATCATCCCCATTACCGTCAATTAAACATTTTGTCCGAGTAGGTTATCAAATTTGCCTCAAAGGGAATGACCATTCCCTTTGAGGTTTATTTTTCTCCAAGCTTTTGGCTTTTTTTTAGGCTTTTGGGCCGGGCTCAGCCAGTGGCCAAATTAAAAAATAATAAATTTAATCTTGACAAATAGCTCGCTTTCGGTGATAATGGCCGATGTTGTCGCCAAAGCGGCTGGCGAAAAAAATAAAAATTTTTCGTCAGGGGTAAATTTAGGCGCGTAGCTCAGGGGGAGAGCACTACCCTGACACGGTAGTGGTCAAGAGTTCAAATCTCTTCGCGCCTACCACTTAAAAAATTTTTTAATTTGAGCGATAAAAGGCTGAAAGCCCAACGAAAAAGGCTTTCAGCCTATTTTTTTAAATTTTTAAGTAAAGCTCATAGCCTTAAAATCTCATAACTTCCACAGAACCGGCCAAAGCCCTTGGTTTTTGGGCTGGGGCGGCCGGGCCAGTCCAGCCCCAGGCGCATCATAGGGGTAAGCTCAAAAGGTTAGCCCAAAAGCTCGATTGGGCTTGGGGGTCAATAAGAAACAACCGGAAAAACTTGTTTAATAGCTCTTGCGAAATTAATAGTTAAGCTATAAAATAAGCGGAGCCAGTTTCGCCCATAGCCCCAAGCGCGGTCAAGAAAGTCTGGAAGCCGCGAAATATAAAGCTTCTGGCCTCGGCCTGGGGGCGGAGGCGGCCAACTAGGCTAAAGGGTTTTTTCTTTATCGCCTGGGCCGGCCAGGGATAATTTTAGGTTTTGGTCAAAGGGCTTTGATGGTTTGTAGGCCATTAACCCGGACCTTTTTTCCTTCACCACAAAATTGAGAGGTGCCAACATTAACGTCAAGAAGAGAGAGTCGGATAACAAGCGGGTCAACGTCAACAATTACATCCGCAGCCCCAAGGTCAGAGTGATTAATGACGAAGGCGAACAATTGGGCATCATGCCCATAGCCGCGGCCCTGGAGGCGGCCAGAGCGGTTGGATTGGATCTGGTTGAGGTGGCCGCCGAAGCGGACCCTCCCGTTTGCCGGATAATGGACTTTGGTCGTTACAAGTACCAACAGAGCAAGAAGCTCTCTGAGTCGCGTAAAAAGTCCACCATCATCGAGATTAAGGAAGTCAAGTTTAGGCCCAAGACCGATGAACACGACTATCAGTTCAAGCTAAAAAATATCCTCAAGTTTCTCAAAGACAAAAACAAGATAAAAGTTTCGGTCATCTTTAAAGGCCGCGAGATTGCCCACTCCCATCTGGGCTATCAATTCGTGGACAGACTGATAAAAGACGTGGCCGAGTTTGGGCTGCCTGATTCCACGCCCAAGCTCGAAGGCCGCTCGATAATCTTTGTCCTGACGCCCAAACAGACAGTTTAAGGGCCAGCCCCGGCCCGGGGGCAAAAAAAAAAATTTTTAGCCTGGGGCCAGCGGTCCCAAAAAAAATGGCCTACGGCCAGAGTTTAAAAGCCAAATGGCTTCGTTTGAAGCCATTTGGCTTTATTTATTCAAATGGGGGTTAATTCTAAGGGCGGCCTAGAGGCCCTCTTGATGGTCATTGGGGGCTCAATTGGCTAGGTCGCTCTATTCTTATCTTGGAAGTTTTAACGGTGATTAAGTCTGAATTGGTTTTTTTGGCGGATTTTTCTTATTCTTTAAATCGCCTGGCCATTATTTTGTTGACCGTTTCTTTTACTAAAACATCATATTGTGAGTTAAACCAGGGCTCAAAGCGAATTTATTAGTTTTCTAGGGCTTTTGAGACTTTTTGACAAAAAACTTTCCATTTATCTACGGGCAAATCAAAATTACAGCCTAAATTTAGGACAGTTTTTTGCCTTAATGGCTAGCTTTATCTAATAATTTCTATTAAAAGATATTTTATGGGAGTTTAGCCAGTTTTTTTAGATTTAATATGATGTTTTCTGATAAACATAGCGGTATTATAGCCATTATTTTTATGTTAATGAGGTAAAGTAAGTCTTTTGTTTAACGATAAACTTTTTTACCCATTATTGTAATACGAAAAATCCTCGCGGGTAAGTTAAAAAAAACAGCCGCCCAACCTCAAAAAGGAGGTTAAGCGGCTGCTTTGCTTAGTCTTTAACTGGCCGCTGGGCTGGCCTAATTGGGGCCCAGGCTAAGGGCTTTTAAGCTTCCTTGGAGGACTTGTCTTTGCTTGAAGCGGTGGAGCCTTCGGAGCCCGAAGCCGATTTTTCCGATGAAGCTTCCTTGGGCTTGGTGGCCAAGGGGCTGGACTTATCGGACTTTTTAGCGTAATCGGTGGCGTACCAGCCGCCGCCCTTTAGTTGAAAGCTATTCATGCTCATGAGCTTGGCTAGATGGCCGCCGCAGTGGGGGCAGACGGTCAGAGGCTGGTCGGAAAATTTAAGTAAAGCCTCCGTAACTTGATGGCACTGAGAGCATTCAAATTCATAGATAGGCATGATTACTGGGACTCCTAAATCACGGTCAAAAATGTATGATCTTGGTCGATAACCTTAGGTTATCAAGGCAAATTCGACTTTAAATTAAGTTGCCATTAATTGGCTTTTGGGCCAGGCAATCGGGCCGAGCTTTGGTCATAAAGTCGAGCTTTAGGCCGATGAGCTTGCCGCCTTAAGACAATAAGCACCTTTTAAGGTTTTGTCAAGACCTAAATAAGCTCCACCTGAGCCCTGGGTCAAAAAAATTTTAGGGGCCCATCTAAAGCCAAGCCCCTGGGCTTTAGATGGGTTTGGGCGGGGCCAGGGCCAAGAGTTCTTGGCTGGTTTGAAAGACTTGCTCCACTTCGATTTGCTCCATGCAGACAAAGGTTTTGGGGCATTTGCGCTTAAAGCAAGGCGAGCAGGGAGCCTTTGAAGAGATATTTCGACTTAGGGGACCGTAGGCCCCGGTTCTTTGGCCATTGTTGGGGCCAAAAAGCGACACGGTGGGGGTGTTGGTGGCCGTGGCCAGGTGCAGAGGGCCGCTATCGGAGCCCAGGGCCAGGGAGGCCAGGCTGACCAGGGCCATGAGCCTTAGGATATCGGTCTGGCCGCTAAGATCGAATAATTTTAGGGGAGCGCAGAGCTTGATGATTTCCTGGGCCAGGCTGGTGTCGGCCGAGCCGCCGCCTATGATTACATTAAGGCCTTGTTGGGCCAGAAGATTGACCAGGGCGGCGTATTTTTCGATGGGCCATCTCTTGGTCTCCCAACTGGCCCCGGGGAAGATGGCCGCCATGGGACCGCTTAGGCCCTGAGTTTTTAAGTCTAGGGCCATTTTTTCTTTTTGGGCCGAAAAATCGGGCAGGGGATAGTGAAGTTGCTTTGAGACCGGGCCAAAGTGGCGAATGACGTCCAGGTAACGTTCGATGATGTGACCCTTGGCGTTGGGGCCCATGATTGGTTTGGTAAAAAAGGAGCTGCCTTCCCGAAGCTCCCAATAACCCACCCTTTCGTCACAGCCGCTTAGAATCCCGACCAAGGTACTTTTCATTAGGCCCTGGAGATCTATGACCAAATCAAAATGGTGGGCCCTAAGTTCTTTTCTTAAATTCCAGAGATATTTTATTTTTCCGCCCAGAGTTTTTTTCTTCAAATCGTTTTTGTAGAAAACTATGGTCTCGTCAAGGTAAGGTGGGCCGGGCAAAAGGTCTTTAAACTGCGGCTCGGCCAGCCAGCTGATATGGGCCTTGGGGAAGATGGCCCGTAGGGCGTAAAGGGCCGGCAGGGCATGGACGATGTCACCCATGGCGCTCATCTTGATGACCAAGATTCGTTTGTAGTCAGGCGTGTCGTCGAATTTAGTGAGCATTCTTGATTATTCGTTTCAGGGTGGTTACCGTTGTATTTGGTTTTTTGATTTTTTGCTTAATTTGGCCATTCGCGTTTTAAGGCCCATTTTGAGGCCTGTGAGGCCTCCCGTTCCTGGGTGGGTGGTGTTCTACCAATTCTGAGCCACAAGGGCTCAGAGGGGCGATTAGGGGCCTTTACGGGCCGGTTGGCCAGGGGGCAGAGGTGGCGTTTTTTTTCAGGGAAAAAATCAAAACGAGTTAACCCATTCCAGGGCCCGGCTGGAGTAGGGGGCGGCGATGGTTGGCAGCAAACCTGAGGTCAGTAAGTCGGGGATGATTTTTTGGGCCCGGGAGGTGG
>JAITJP010000029.1 GCA_031278835.1 Deltaproteobacteria bacterium | reverse complement strand
TGACCTTGGGGGGCTTATTGGCCGACGAGGGCTATATGGTCTTACAGGCCCAAAGTAAGGAAGAAGCTTTGGAGAGATTGGAGGAAGCCAGCCCGGGCTTGATTATTTTGGATCTCTGGATGGGCGGCTCGGAAAAAGGCTTTGAGGTACTCGATCGGGTCAGGGAAGACATGCCCCAGGTACCGGTGGTGGTTATTTCCGGGCACGGCAATATCGAAACGGCCGTTAAGGCGGTCAGGCTGGGGGCCTATGATTTTATTGAAAAACCCTTGTCGGCCGATAAGATTTTATTGGCCGTTCAAAGGGCCTTGAGTTTTAAGCAGCTGACCACGGAAAATCAGATCCTGCGAACCAAGGGGCACAAAAGCGCCCTGATTACCGGGCGCAGTCAGCCCATGATGGCTTTGCAAAAAACCATCGAAATGGTGGCCCCCACCCCGGCCTCGGTCCTAATTAGCGGCGAAAATGGCGTTGGCAAGGAACTGGTGGCCCACACCATTCACCAGCTCTCCCAGAGGGCCGATCGGCCCATGATTGAGATAAACTGCGCGGCCATTCCCGAGGAATTAGTCGAGAGCGAACTTTTTGGCCACGAAAGGGGCGCCTTTACCGGGGCCGACCGCCGTCGCCAAGGGCGCTTTGATTTGGCCGACAACTCGACCTTGTTTTTGGACGAAATAGCCGACATGAGCCTTAAAACCCAGGCCAAGATTTTAAGAATTTTACAAGAAAAAAAGTTTGAACGGGTTGGGGGCACCAAAACCATTGAAGTTGACGTTAGAATCATCGCCGCCAGCAACAAAGATTTGGAAAAAGAAATAGCCGAGGGCAGATTTAGAAATGACTTATATTACAGGCTAAACGTGGTGCCCTTGGTGGTTCCGCCCTTACGTGACCGAACCGATGACATCCCGGAATTGGCCACCTTGTTTTTAAAGGAATGCCTTAAGGTCAATAACCTGGGCCAAAAAAGTTTGGATCCGGCTTTCGTGGAAAGGCTTAAGCTTAGGCCTTGGCCGGGAAACGTCCGGGAATTAAAAAACACCATCGAGAGATTGGCCATCATCACCCCCGGCCCAGTCATCAGTAGCGATCCCGCCGACCCGGGCTTGGAAAACGCCAATAACCTGCCGAAATTAAAAAACAACGAAGGCCCGGAACCCCATTATTTGGCTCTCCCGTATCGCCAGGCCAAGGCGGAATTTGAACGCCGCTATTTCCTCGCTCAGCTTCAGGCCCACGGCAACAATATCACCCAAACGGCCGAGGCGGTCTCTTTGGACCGAACCAGCCTCCATAAAAAATTAAAGGCCCTTGGTTTCAAAGACTGGGTGGAGGTTAACGTTGAAAAACCCAATTGATTATCTGTTCGACTTATATAAGCGAATCGAGGAATCGGGCCTGACCAACTGGCCCCTTTTGGCGGCGGCTTTAAGTTATTACTCGGCCCTGGCCGTCGTGCCCATCCTGGCCATTTGTTTTGCCTTGGCTAAAAGCATGGGTTTGGAGGAGGCTCTTTACAAAACCCTTCAGGATAATTTTGGGGGCCAGGACGCCGTTTTGTCCATGATTACCGGTTTCGCCGAAAACTTGATTAGAAATTTTTCGGGCAGTTTATTGGTTTTTTCGGCTCTGGCTTTTATTTTTTGGTCGGTCTACGGTTTACTCTGGCAATTGGAAGTTAATTTTTCAAAAATTTTTGGCTATCTCTCAAACCGCCCGGCCCTGTCCAGAGCCGTAGATTATCTGACCATCATGATGGTCATCCCCTTTTTTATGGTGGCGGCTGGCAGCGTTAACATTTTTATCGCTGGCATTGATTCCTCAAAATTTTTACTGGCCTCGAAATTAGAATTAAAACCCCTGCACACTTCGATCATGGTTATTTTTCCAGTGCTGATTTGGTGGTTTATCCTTTCTTGGACTTACGCTTATTTTAGTCGGGGCATCATTCGTTGGCCGGAGCGCTTAATCGGAGGTTTCATTACCGGTCTGGTTTTTCAGATCTTTCAAAAATTTTATTTAACGGTGATTATTTCCATTACCAGTTACAACGCCATTTACGGCAGTTTCGCCGTGGTGCCCCTTTTCTTACTTTGGCTTTTCATTAGCTGGCTAATCGTCATTTTTGGCGGCGAAATAACCAGACGCTTGGCCGATTTTTTTCTAAGCGGCTTAAGCCTAAGGACCATCCTGGTGCCCTTAAGCTTAGGCCAACTTAGGGAAGTTTCCATTCAAATTATGGACACGATTATCTTGACCTATGAAAACAAAGAAGATCCCAAGCCCACCAGCATCATCGCCTTGGCCAAATCCCTAAAACTGCCCATCCCCCATTTAGGCCGGGCCGTCAACTGCCTTCAGACGGCCGGGCTACTGACCAGAATCGCTTCCCCAGACGAACCCTACCCGGTTTTTTTACCGGCCCTGGCCCCGGATCTACTTAACCGCCAGGTCATCTGTGAAGCCCTGGACAAATTAACCATGAGTACTTAAGCGTGATAAAAAAAATAGCCATTATTGGCGGCGCCGGCGGGGTGGGCTCGACCTTGGCCTTTTTCTTGGGTCTAAAAAACCGTTTTGAGCATATTTCCCTAATCGGTCATAGACGAAACCTTTTGGAGACTCACCTAATCGATCTGCGCGAATGTTTTGGCGAAGAGACGGACACCACCGTTTCCGGAGGCGGTTACCAAGAGCTAGATGGGGCCGATCTGGTCATCATGGCCGGGGCGGTCACCGGGGATAAGGTCAGCTCAAGGGACGATTATTTAAAGGCCAATCTAAACCTGGTCAAAGAATCGGCCCGGGAAATAAAAAACCGGGCTCCCCAAAGCCTGCTTATTTCCTGCACCGCCCCGGTTGACGCTTACGTCATGGTTTTTTTACGGGAAATGGGCTGGGATCGTCATCGCCTATTGGGCTTTTGTCGAAACGACTCCCTAAGGTTTCGCCACCTGGCCGCCCGGGTCTTAAAGCTTCAGCCTGGCCTGATGTCCGGTAATGTCTTGGGTGAACACGGGGCCACGCAAGTCCCGCTTTTTTCTACTCTTCGCTATAAAGGCGAGCCTCTAACAGTAACTTTTGAACAAAAAGCCAAAATAACGCACCTGCTAAGCACCTGGTATGGTTATTGGCAATCCCAAAACTCTCAAAGAACCACCACCTGGACCTCGGCCACCAGTATTTGGAGAACGCTGGAAGCCCTGCTCCTGGTGCCCAAAGAAGCCTTGGGCTGCCCAGACCAGCCCGGGGCAATCAACCAAGCTCACCAAACGGCCCCGGGCCCCGGAGCCTTTACCGGGCCTTGGCCTGGCCAGAAGGTGACCATGGGCTCGGTTCTCCTTAAGGGCGAGTACGGCCTTTCCGAGGTGGCCTTGGGCGTTCCCATTTGCCCAGGCCCGCTGGGCTGGGGCCATGTCCTGGAACTTAAACTCTGGCCCGAGGAACAGGAGGCCCTCATAAAATCAGCCGAAAAAGTCAAAGCCCTCTATCAATCCTGTTCGTAGAAAAGGGCCAGGAAGGGCTCCAGGAGCGCTTCTAAGGTCGTAAAGCCTATTTTCCCTATCCGGCCCAAAAAAAATGCCACCACGGGGCCATTTGGGCCCTTTACGGAGCCCTTTGGGCTTGGGCGGTGACCAGCCCAGGGAATTTTTTTTTCGCCAAAAAAAATCCCCGACTGGGCGGGGCTTTTTTTTTCCGATTATTTTTGGCCAAATGCGGTTTCTCCCTAGCCAAGCTCACTTCTTTATGCTAAATATACCAGCGACCAAAAAGACCGGCCTAGCCGGCCTAGCCATTTAGCTTATTTTAACTTTTTTCCCCTGGCCTGGCGTTGGCCTAAGGTTGGTTTGAAGTGATTAAAAACCTTAAGGGTCAGGTGGAATTTTACACCTTCGAAATACTCGCCCCCTATCCAGAACTAAGACACGCCGTCCTGAGCCGCCATGGCCCGGACGGCCAGGACTGGACCTTTTCCTACCAAGAGGGCCTGGATCCCGAGCTGATTAACGCCAACATAGAATTGACCGTAAAGGCCCTGGGCCTTAATTTTCCCATCCAGGTGGGCCAGGTCCACGGGGCCCAGGCCTTAATCCTGGCTCCCCAGGACAGCTACTTGCCCAAAAAACCCGAGGAGGTTTGGTCAGGCTTTGACGCCATTATCTCGGCCTTCGGGCATAGTCTCATGATCAAGGTGGCCGATTGCCAGGCTCTAATCCTCTACGATCCCAGCAGCTCGGTCCTGGCCCTGGTCCATAGCGGCTGGCGAGGTTCGGTTCAAAACGTCATTGGCCGAACGGTCAAGACCATGGCCAGGACTTTTAAGCTTGAGCCAAAAAACTTTCTGGCTTGCTGCGGCCCTTCCCTGGGCCCCTGCCACGCCGAATTCATCAACTACGAAAGGGAATTGCCCAAATCGTTTTGGGAATTCAAAGACCAAAAAAATCACTTTGACTTTACGGCCATAAGTCGGCGCCAATTACTCTCAGCTGGCCTAAAAGACGAGCATATCGAGTTTTCCGGCCTGTGCACGCGCTGCTCCGAGGATTTTTATTCCTATCGCCGGGGCGACTCGGGCCGCTTTGCCCTCATAGCCGGTCTGGCGGCCAACCCGGCCTAGACTTAGAGCCAAGAGGCCCGGGACTTAGTCAAGATTTAGGAAAATTTTTGCCCAGTAAGGCCCTAGCAAAAAATTAAGCCAAATAACCAGGTTCCCGGTCGCGGCTTGATTTTTTGGCCCAAGTCATTAAAATTAATCTACCAATCAAGGGGAAAGCATATAATAGCCAGTACAGCCAAAATAGGCCCAAGCTCCCAGCCAGTCCTGGTCATGGGAGAAGTCTTTGAGCGTAGAGCCCTTGGGGGGCGCAATCACCTTTTGGAGATCAGTCTCCCTAAGGGAGATTTTAAGGCCCTGGGTCGTTTCGTTCGGCTTAGGGCTTGGCCCAGACTGGGCCTGGGGCCGGGCACCCTACTCGACCGGCCTTTTTCCATCCACCGGGCCAAACCGGGCTTATTGACTTTTCTAATCAGAGAAGTCGGGCCGGGCACCAAAATACTCACTTCCCTTAATAAGGGCGACCAGGTCAGGGTTATTGGCCCCCTGGGCCAGGGTCTAGATGATCTGGAGCCCAATTTTTTAAGCCAAAAATGGTACCTGGTGGCCGGCGGGGCCGGGCTGGGCCCCATGGGCTCCCTAGTCGAGGCCCTGGGTCCTAAGGCCAAACTATTTTACGGCGAGAGATCCGGCCCAGATCAAGTCCGGCTTGACTATCTGAAGTCTTGGTTTAAAAAATCAAGTCAAGAAAATATCGTGGCCACCACCGAAGACGGCACTGGCTACGGCCGCCCGGGCCTAGTCACCCAGCCCTTGATTCAAAGCCTGGCCCTGGAAAAAAGAGCCATGATAGCCTGCGGGCCCAAGGGACTCCTGGCCGCCCTGGCCAAAATAGCCCAGCAAAACGGCTTAAGATATCTAGCCTTGGCCGAAGAAAGAATGGCTTGCGGCCTGGGGGTTTGTCTCTCCTGTAGCCTACCGAAATTAGACGGCTCAAATTTTCGGGTCTGCCAAGATGGCCCCTTGGTCGATGGCCTAAGTCTTGATTGGGAAAGCCTCCGTGCCTAAAAATCCTCACCTTCCAAAAAATGGGGCCAAGCCCGACCAGGCCCAGAGCCGAGATTTGAATTCCAATCTCGGCCCGGAGCCTGATTTAAGCGTCAAGCTGGGCCCCTTGAAACTTAAAAACCCGGTCCTGGCCGCCTCGGGCACCTTTGGCTATGGCTTGGAACTGGCCGCCTTTTGCCCGCCCCAGGACTTGGGAGCGGTCATTACCAAGGGGCTAAGCTTAAAACCCTGGTCTGGTAACCCTAGCCCCAGGATAGTCGAGGCCGGCTTTGGCTTAATTAACGCCATTGGGCTGGAAAACGTTGGCCTGGAAGCTTTTTTGGAAAAATACCTGGGCCCGCTTAAAAAAACCGGGGCCGTGGTCGGGGCCAACGTTTTGGGCCAAAGCCAGAGCGATTATGTGGCCTTGACTGAAAGGCTCAGCCAAAGCCAGGTTGACTTTATCGAACTAAACGTGAGCTGCCCCAATCTCCAACACCCGGGCGGGCTTAGTTTTGGTTCCGACGCCCTGAGCTTGGCCCAAATAACTAAAAACTCGGTTAAGGCCGCCAATGATAAGCCCATCGTGGTCAAACTCCCGCCCTTGGTGACCGACATCGTCAGTTTGGCCAAGATCGCCCAAGATAACGGGGCTTCGGCCGTTTCGCTAATAAATAGCCTCCCGGCCCTTTCCATAAATTTAGAAAGCCGCCAGGCCAATCTGGCCAACGGCCCGGGCGGGCTGTCCGGACCGCCCATAAAACCCCTGGCCCTGCGCCAGGTGGCCCTGTGCGCCCAGGCCCTGGCCATCCCGGTCATTGGTTTGGGCGGCATCATGGATCACCTAGACGCCCTGGAATTTATCGTGGCCGGGGCCGAGGCCGTTCAAATCGGCACGGGCCTTTTGGTCGATCCCACCCTGCCCGTTCAAATGGTCAGCGACCTGGCCAAATATCTGGCCCAAAATAACCTAAAAAATCTTGGGGAGATTAGGGGCACCCTCAAGTTTTAAAAAAGGCCCAAAACCAGCCCCTGATTGGGCTGGTTAGGCTGATTCTGGCTTAAGTCTTGATATTTTTAAGCTCAAGGAATTATTATGTCAAAATTAGCTAAAAAAATACTGATTATTATGGCCTCTCTAGTAATAATTCTAGTATTATTATTTGTTTTTCTCCCGAGTTTTTTACTTAAAAGAACTTTTAATCAAGACTATGCTGAGCCCGATTCGGTTCTGGCCTCGATACGGACCGAAGCCGTGTCCATTTCGCTTTTTTTAAACGAGCTAAATTTAAAAAATATCGTCCTGACTCCCAAACAAGGCCAAACCACGCCCATCATCATCGGGGAAGCCAGAGTTAGTAATCTTAGGCCCTGGAAAGTCATAAAAACCAGTTTTGGTTTGCCGGGCGATAGTTTTGATCTCTTGTCCGAAAGCCAAGTGGTTTTAAGGGAAATAAACACGGCCAACCAACCGGGCACCATTCTAAGCATCCAGGCCGGCACCTTGACTTTGGAGAATTTTTTCCAAGATTACCAGGTCACCAACCTGTCCAGGGTAGATCAGCTCTCCTTTAAATCGCTAAAATTCACTGATTTAAAGATCAGCCTTTCCAACGATTCTTTGGTATTTAAGTCAGAAGGACTCTCCTTTTTTGACCTGAAAAACTCGGCCCTGGGCGCCCTGGCCATCTCGGCTTTGAGCTTAGATTCCAGTGAGCATGAGCGGAGTTTGGTGAGCTTGGATAACGCCATGATCTCAAACTTAGATTTAATTGGTTTCTACTCGGGACTTAGCCGAACCCTGGAGGCCAAAGACAGCTTGGCTTTTCTAACCGGCCTAAACCAGCTCGGCCATGCCCTGGGCGGCCTGGATCTGTCCTCTCTGTCGATTTTTGGCAGCCATGACGAATTTTTGTTTATTCGTAAGGCTTTGATTGATCAATTGGGGGTCGAAGGCGAGACCGGGACGGGCAAGGTTACTATATTTGAAGATCTTAACTTAAACATGGATGAATTTAGCCTAATGGTGGCCGACACGCCCATGAAAAAGTCTATTTTTGATAGTTTAGATAAGAAAAGCTTAATTAATTTTAAAGCCACCTCCCGCACCCAAGACTCCAAGCTATCCGGTTCTTTTGATTTTAGTCTCAAAGACAAGATCGATCTGACCTTGCTCTATTCAGTGGATAACCCGCCAGCCAGCTTAAATATTTTAAGCCTTTTTACCAGCCTGCCTAAATTAGGCCTGGGCCATAGTGAAATTATCATAACCGATCACTCCTTTCTACCAAGCTTTAGCCAAAATCTAAGCCAAAACTTTTACGGCGGCCGCTCAACGGCCGAGTTCCTAAAGCCCTATCTGGCCAATTACCTGGGGGCCTTGGTCGATCCCAAGCCCAACACCCGCCCTTTTAATAAGGATATCCTGGAAATTGAGTTAAACAATTTTTTAATTAATCCTCAAAGCCTCAAGCTAAGCTTTGACCCGATCCCGGGTTACCCCATGGCCGTCTTGGAAGATGACGATTCTAATTTGGCTAGTTTGGCCATGAGCTCTAACCTTGACCAAAAAGTATCGGCCTTGGCAGAGAAATACAAATATGCTATGCTTAGAGAATTAAACTTGACTTTGGAAGTTAACGGCCGGGCTCCGGTTTCCGTATATTTGGCTGGCCCCGGCCTGCCCCTTCCTTCCAGTTCCTTGGAATCAGCCAACTAAGCGAGCCGACCAGACCACTGGGCTCCGCTGGGCTCCTTTATTTACTCAGCCCTCCCGGGGCTAAAAGCCCCCCGGCTCTAAAGCCGACCCAGGCCTGGAGCCCGGCTCCGGGCCAGCCTGGCCCCAAAAAAACTTTTTCTCGCTTTGTAATTTCTTTTTCAGCCTAACCATCAATTTTTTTAGGCTAATTAATATTTGTCTCTATCTAAGGGACATATTAAAGGATAATATATCATGACCAATGGTTTATTTAAAAATAGATCCGGTAAAGCCCTAATCATAGTCCCCATAGTCGTAGTGGTTTTAGCCGCCATCGCCATTGGCGCCTATTTCTTTTTTAGTTCCAAATACAAAAATGAAGCTATTAATTCATTTTCTTTGCTTATGAATCATCTTTTTTCTGAAAAAGACTGGAAAGTTGATTCTTATGACTTTTCCATTACCGATAAGACCTTGGTAGCCAATAAAGTCACTTTAAACCCAGTGGTTTTTGCCCTGCCTCCGGAAACAACCATAAACATCGCCTCGATAGTTTTCGTAAACGGACTTAATGAAAATGAGATGGCCAATCTCTTAAATCTAAAACGTTGGGAATCCCAAACCGATACTCATTTGGCCGATCGGGTGACCATTAATTCCCTAAACCTTTCGCTTAATAAAAATGAGGCCAAGACCGAGGCCTTGGTCCAAGAGATTAGCTTATCGGGTTTGGATTTGCTGGCCGCCGACCTTTCCAATGGCTCAGCCCCAAAGCCCAGTTCTTCGGCTGAAGGCGACCGGAGCCAAAACCTTCTCTCCTTTATCAAAAGCTCCAGATTGGGCAAATTCACCCTTAACAACCTGTCCCTTTATTCCTTAAAGCCTTCTGAATTTGATTTTCAGATAAAAATCGCCAAGGTGGATGACACGGATTTAAGACTCGGCCAAAACTTGAAAGATTTAAACGATTCCATAGAGT
>JAITJP010000015.1 GCA_031278835.1 Deltaproteobacteria bacterium | reverse complement strand
ATAGACTTTAATTTAAATATCCAGCGTAGCCCCCTAGGTGGGTCAAGCTAAACTCATATCTTTAATCCTTTAAATGATTAAAAGAGTTTTTTGGCTAAAATAACCGTGCTGGCTACCTTTTTAAGAGACTGGCTTAAGCTAAAGTCTTTTTTTGTAAAAAAAATCAGACCAATTAAAGGCTAAGGCCAATCTCTCAAAAAAAGTTACCTTTTTATCAAAAATTCTTAAGCCTGTAAGCCCAGAATTAGCCAAAAGGCCTTTTGGCTAGCTGGAGCTTGGCTCAAGGGCGGGCTAAAGCCTTAACTTGAGTTTGGGCTTATGGAAAGGCCTAGGTTTGGCGAGGAACCTAAGCCCTAGCGGCGATATGACCGGGGCCGATGGGTCGGCCCAGGTCTGAGATCGCCTTGATTAGGCCGCTCGCGGGCCAAAGGAAAGCTATGACCATACGACAGACCCAGACGACCTGCTGCTATTGCGGCGCCGGTTGTCAGCTATTGTTCACCACCGACCTTGAGGCCAACAAAATCCTCGAGGTCCATCCGGTCAAGGGCCGAACCAATGACGACAAGGCCTGCTTGAAGGGCTGGTTTGGCTGGGACTTTTTAAACGATCCCCAGATCCTGACCAAACGGCTTCGGGAGCCCATGATCCGTAAAGGCGGGAAAGGCTCGCCCTTGGAGGTGGTCGGCTGGGATGAGGCCATTAAGTTCGTGGCCGACCAGCTCACCAAGATCAAAGCCAAGTGGGGCCCGGACTCCATCATGGGAGCGGCCTCAGCCAGGGGGCCGGGCAATGAGCCCAACTACCTCATGCAAAAATTCATGAGGGCTTGCCTTGGCACCAACAACATCGACCACTGCGCCCGCATCTGCCACGCCGCCTCGGTGGCCGGTTCTCGGCAGACCATCGGCGAAGGGGCCATGTCTCTTTCCATCCCCGAGATCGAAGAGGCCCAGGTCATTTTTAACATCGGCTATAACGCCGCCGCCTCTCACCCGGTGGTGGCCCGCCGTATCGTTAAGGCCAGGGAGAAGGGCGCTTTTATCATCTGCGCCGATCCCCGGATAACCGAAACGGCCCGCATCTCCCAGTTACACCTGCCCCTTAAGGGCGGGACTAACCTGGCTCTCACTAATGGCCTGGCTTACGTCATCATCGACGAGGGCCTGGAAGACAAGGCCTTTATTGAAGCCCACACCAAAGACTACGAGGCCTTTAAGGAGATAGTCCTGGATTATCCTCCGGACAAGGTGGCGGCCATCACCGGCCATAGGCCCGAGGACATCAGGCTGGCGGCCAGGCGTTACGCCGGCAGCCGGTCATCGGTCATCCTCTGGGGCATGGGCGTGACCCAGTTCTCCCAAGGGGTCGAGGTGGTCAAAAGCCTTTGCAGTCTGGCCATGCTCACCGGTAACTTTGGACGGCCCAGTACCGGGACCGGCCCGGTCCGCGGTCAAAATAACGTCCAAGGCACCTGCGACATGGGCGTCCTGCCGGACGTTTTTCCCGGCTACCAGTCGGTGGCCGATCCCGAGATGAGGGCCAAGTTCGCCAAGGCCTGGGGGGTCAAAGCCCTGCCCAGCCAACCTGGGCTTCAGCTAACCAGGGTTCCGGAAAAGGTGGTTCACGAGAAAGACCCGGCCAAGAGAATCCACGCCTACTACATCTTCGGCGAGGATCCGGCCCAGTCCGATCCCGATCTGGCCGAACTTAGGGAGACTCTGGAGGCCATTGATTTCGTGGTGGTCCAGGACGTCTTTTTTAACAAAACCGCCCTGTACGCCGACGCCATCTTGCCGGCCACTTCCTGGGGTGAGCACGAAGGCGTTTACACCAGTTCCGACCGCGGCTTCCAGCGCATCCGTAAGGTCATCGAGCCGGTCGGTAACATCAAGGACGATTGGGAGATCATCTGCCTGGTGTCCACGGCCATGGGTTACCCCATGAAGTACAAAAACACCGAGGAGATCTGGAACGAGATGATCGATCTCTCCCCCAAGTTCACCGGGGCCACCTACGAGAAGATCGAGCGTCAGGGCAGCGTCCAGTGGCCCTGCTTTGACAAAGGCCCGGCCGATAAGGGCACCATGTATCTCCACAAGGGCGGCCAATTCGCCACGCCCGACGGCCGGGGCATCTTTAGGACCTCCCACTACCATCCCCCAACCGAGGTGGAGAATAAAGACTACCCGCTGACCCTGTGCACGGTCAGAGAGGTTGGTCACTACTCGGCCCGGACCATGACCGGGAACTGCCGAACTCTCAGAAACCTTGAAGATGAGCCGGGCTGGGTAGAGATGTCTCCCCAAGACTGTCAGGCCTTGGGCCTTTCGGCCAATGAGCTGGTCAGGGTCACCTCCAAGCGCGGTTCGGTCATGACCAGATGCCTGCCCACGGAAAGGGTCCGTCCCGGGGCCATTTATATGACCTATCAGTGGTGGATAGGAGCCTGTAACGAGCTGACCATTTCTTCCCTCGATCCGACCAGCCGGACTCCGGAGTATAAGTACTGCGCGGCCAAGGTGGAGAAGATTGAGGACCAGGCCGCCGCCGAGAAAGAAGTCCGGCGCGTTTACACTGACATCAGATCCTCAATGGGGATCGCCCAGGAGGGCTTATCGGCATGAACTCTTTTATCAAAGCCAACCCGGCCCGTTGCATCGGTTGCCGGACCTGCCTAATTAGCTGCGTGGTCGCCCATGAGGGCCGCCAGCTCTTTGAGCGGGGCTTCGACGACTATAAATTCAACCCCAGGCTTTTCATGGTCAAGACCTCCATGGTCACGGCTCCGGTCCACTGCCGTCACTGTGAGACCCCGGCCTGCAAAGCCGCCTGCGCCTCCGGGGCCATTAGCCTCCAAGGCCAGCGGGTCATGGTCAACTCCTCCAAGTGCATTGGTTGCAAAAACTGCCTGCTGGCCTGTCCCTTTGGGGCCATGGACCTAGTCGAGACCGGTCAGATCTTGCCCGACGGCCAGCCCCGTAAGGTGGCCTTAAAGTGTGACCTGTGCGCCGACCTGGCCGATTCCCCGGCTTGCGTCCGGGTCTGCTTAACCGACGCCCTGGAGCTGGTTACTGAAAAGGAACTGCTAGACGAGATCGACGACAAACGCCGGGCCGCCGTGACCGGAGCTTTCTATCCGGCCACCATTTGAGTTAACCCAGCCGGGCGGAGCCCGGAAATAAACCGACGCCGGGACCGGGCCTGTTCAAACCAGCCCCAAAAAATCCCGGCGTCTTTTTTTTGCCTAAAATCTAGTCCTTTGGCCCACCAAACCAATGAAATTAAGCTCAAATCAGGAATTTTGGCCAGCCAACTAGCCCTAGGCCCGGCTGACTAGCCAACTGGGCTACCCAGCCCAGTGGCCAAAGGGCCCCACGGGCCCAATTTGACCGATTACCGGCCCTTATAGAGCGGGGATAGTTTTTTCAGCTTTTTAAGTTAACCAGTCGCGGCGACCCTCCGATTGATGGCCAGTCTTTTATTGGCCCGGCCAGCTTGAGCCAAGGCTCCTGTCTTTTACCATAACTCTATAGCCAAAATAAAACTAAATACAAGTCCCAACCAAACATTATAGGAAAAATTTAAACTTTTTTCGGGCAAAATAATCTTTAACTTATTTTTTCGAAATAAAGTACTGTAATGTTCCTAAAAATTTGTTATTTTATGGCTTGACTTTTTCTGAATTTTGTTTTATCTTATAACTCTAGTGAGAAAAAATTATGATTAAAAATTCAAAAATAAAAAGCCATGATAATAGTTTCGTCCGGTTCCACAGGAAAGGTACTGGTGAGAAAAAATGTGAATACGGATCAGTTCAGAGATCCGTATGGGTTAATGGTACCTGCAAATCAGAAACCTTGCTTTGGCTTGGAAAAGTTCTTAACAAGGAACAAATGATATTTCAATCACGGGAAAACGGAATTTTTAAGTTTACTCCGCCGTCTACAATTTCGCGTCTTTCCGCGGGAGAAGTCATAACCAACCGTTTAACCGATTATGATAAAACAACAGAAAAAACACCTTTGATCGGGGAGGAGTATGCGAGAATCTTTGGACAAGCCAACTCACTCTCATTTGGCGGTGTCTATCTAGCTTCAGAGGTTCTTAAACAATCTGGTTTAACAGATATTTTTACCACAGCTTTCGCGGGCACCAAAGCTCTTGGGGAAGCTGTCATGCCTCTTGTCATTTATAAGTTAACTCAAGGTGGTGCTTCTATGCGCATAAAAACCTGGTGGGAACAGAGCTATGCTAAGTTTTTGTATCCTCATTTGAATCTAGAATCACCTAGAATAACTCAATTATTGCGGGAAATTGGTCAAGACAAATATTGGAGAATTTTTTTTAAAAACTATTCTGAGTTCATCGCAAAGCAAACATCTATAAAAGGGACAATCATCGACAGTACCGGTCTCCCAAAGGCTATAAATACAGATCTTTGGCAAATTCGCGATCATGGAGACGTTATTAATAGGGAAAAAAGGCTAATTGTGGTTCTCGAAAAGAATAGCGGCTACCCTCTCTATTTTAAGTATCTACCTGATAACATTGTTGATAAATCAACTCTCCAACATCTATTCTATGAAATGGAAGCCTACGACATTGAAGTTTCTTCAGCCATCTTGGATGCCGGGTACTATTCTGAAGATAATCTGCAATTTTTATTTGATCGTGGTGTAACTTTTATGACTGGTTACATTCCAAATTTAAAAGTTTATAAAAGAATTATAAAAAATGATATTAATGACATTGATGATTTAGCTTACCATACAATGAAGGGTGCACGATTCATGAAGATAAAAGTCATCAAAGTTGGTGACATCGGTACGATGAACTTATATGCTTACATATGTAAGGATTTAGTCGAAGCAAACAAGCAAGAATTTCATATTCTGAGAAAATTCAATTATGACATTGCGGACGAAAAAGAAATTGCAGAAATTCAAGAAAAACTCCGCAAGAGAGGTATATTCATACTTATTTCATCAATTGAGTTGTCAAAAAATGAAGTTTTGCCATTTTACTATGAGCGCCAAGACATAGAGCAGATATTCGATTTTGCAAAAAATGACTTAGATTTGCTTCCTCTACGAACTCATTCTCATGAAACCCTGAGAGGACATTTCATGGTTGTATTCATGGCTTCCATAGCACATGTTCACATGCGAAGGATTCTTGAAAAGCGGAAAAATATTCAGTTATCACGCTCCGCTGTTTTTGACATATTGAGTAGACATTGCACAAAAGTTTATGAAGATAAAAATTTTCATCTTCCTGATATTCCTTCACCTTTGCTTAGGAATATATACGAAACTTTCAATGTTGACGTGCCAACAAAGATGTACATCCTTTGAGTATTTCAAGTTATGTTAGTGGCGGAATTTTTAAGCAAAAAATATGCCAAAAATCCTAGTGAGAAAATCCTCCGGGAATTCAAGTTTATGGAAAAACTCCCGGTTGGCGGGGCCAAGCCAATTTAACAGACAACGTCCGTTAAATTGGGCGACTTTAAAAAAGCCGAACCCGGACCCATGTTTGAGGGAAGGTGGTTGACTAAAGAAGAAACATTCTAAATTCGGGGTGAGATTGAGAAAGAATTGTTTACTTTATGAAAAAATTCCCGGCTGGCGGGGCCAAGCCAATTTAACGGACGACGTCCGTTAAATTGGGCGAGCTTTAAAAAAGCCAAGCGCGGACCAATGTTTGGGGGGGTTAGCCAAAAAGGAAACCATCCAAATTTGGGGCGGGAATGGGAATGAATGGTTTCCTTTTTTTGGCCAAAGGGAGCGTTGGGGCGATCGGTAAGCCAAGGTCTTGGGGGCGCTTGTTTGGGAAAAATTGGTAAGCGATCGCGCGTTTGGTGTTTTTTAATTAAAAAATCGTTATGCTTGCATAAAATTTTAAGTAAATAAGTGGTAAAGGGGTTTGTTTATGTCGCCCTTCCCTGGCCGGAAGGGCTTGTTTTTTTTGGGCCGGGTTGTTTTTTACATGGGGAGTTCTTCCCAGGGGGCCGGGGCTTTTTTGGCCGGTTTTCCGGAGCCGTTTTTGTTGGCGATCGGACGGGGGCCGTTTTTGTCCCGGCCGCTTCCCTTGACCAAAACGAGCAGTTTGGTGGCGTAAACGTCAAGGTGTTTGGCCTCGTCGGTTAGGGAATTGGCCGCCCCGGCGGTTTCCTCGGACACCGAAGCGGTGGTCTGGGTTACCTGATCCATCTTTTGGATGGCCGTGGTGATTTGGGAGATGCCTTGGGTTTGCTCGGTTGAGGCGGCCGTTACCCCGTCTATGATTTCCGAGACCTTTTTAAAGTCCCCGACCAGGATCTCAAAGGCCTCGTAAGTGTGTTTGACCAAACTTGAGCCGGTCCCGATATTCTCGATGGTTTTATCGATTAGGCCGGCCGTGTTCTTGGCCGCGTCGGCGCTGCGGATGGCCAGGTTTCGGACCTCGTCGGCCACGACGGCAAAGCCGGCCCCCGATTCCCCGGCCCTGGCCGCCTCCACGGCGGCGTTTAGGGCCAAAAGGTTGGTCTGAAAGGCTATGTCGTCAATGGTTTTTATGATTTTGCCGATTTCGTTACCGGAGTAGGCGATCTGGTCCATGGCTTTAATGACCTTGTCCATGGATTGTTCCGAGTTATCCACCGCCCGCCCGGCCTCGACGATTAGCTTTTGGGCCTCGACGGCGTTTTCCGAGTTTCTGGCCGTCATCGAGGAGAGTTCTTCTATGGCCGAGCTGGTTTGTTCCAATGAGGCCGCGTTTTCCGAGGTGCCGGAAGCGACGGTATTGGAAGCCTCGCTTAGTTCCATGGCCGCGCGTTCGACTTCGTCACTGCCCTTGGAGAGATGTTCGACGATGTCCAAAAGGGCTTTGGTTAAAGCCGACGAGAACAAAAAGGCTATGCCCAATCCCAAAACCAAGGCGACCAAGATTCCCAAGATGATGGTTAGCCAAGCCAGGTCCGTGGAGGCGATGGTTTCGTCGGTAAAATCAGAGGTGACCTTGTTTAAGATTTTGGAGATGTTGTCGATGGCACCCAACACCGCGTCCCGGGCCTCGCCCCGGTTCTCGTTATTGGCGACTATTTTGTCAACGTTTTCGCGCAAGGCCAAGGTGACCGCCCGGCAGGCGTTTATGGTTTCGATCACCTTGGAGAGCTCCGCTTTGGCTTGGTTGTCGTTTAAGCCGCCCGAGAAATCGGTCGCGGTTTTTAAAAGGGCGCTAAGATCGTTCGCGGCCTCGTCCAATTTCGTCGTGTCGTTTTCATAGAGTCCATGCAACGCGGCCGCGTAAAAGGCGGCGCCGTCTCGGGACATCCGGTCGGCCGCGCTAATTTGGCGATAATAATCCCGGGCTTGGGGTTGGTAATACCCTAAGGCCAAAGAGTCGTCCAGATTTTTGGAGAGCCGATCGTCAAAGGGCTTAAGGGCGGCGTTGAAATCGGCGTAGGCGGCCTGAAGTTTTTCAAACTCCGTTTTGGCCTCGGCCAAGATGCCCGGGAGAAGCCCCACGGTCTGGGCGAAAACCCCATAAAGCCGGTCGGCCTCCGCTTCCATCTTGGTAAGTTCGGGCGCCCTTTCTTTCAAGGCGGGAACCTGGAGGTCGGATTTTTCCAATTGCTCGCCGGTGCCTTGCCGTAAGGCCATGGCTTCGTTCCAGGTCGCCTCGTCTTCGCCGTAGTTGTAGTCCTCGATCTTTAAGCCCTCCAAAGCGACGGTATACTTGGCCTCGGCG
>JAITJP010000007.1 GCA_031278835.1 Deltaproteobacteria bacterium | reverse complement strand
CTTAGAAGCCTTTCCATTCAAGGTTTACTTTTACCCAGAAGTTACGTGGATATCTATGAGTCCCTCCAGACCTTTAAAGTGGCCCGGGTCCCCGGTGACCCCAAGGGCGTGGCCGGGGTGGGGGCCTTACAAGTGGCCTGGGAAGATCTGGCCGAGATCAGATCCATGGCCATTTTCCCCGAATATCGCGGCCTGGGCCTGGGTAAAGCCCTGTCCCATATCCTGGAAAGCGAAGCCAAACGCCTGGGCATTAAGCGCATGTTTGTCCTAACCTACGTCCCGGATTTTTTCATAAACCTTGGTTACCGGGTGGTAAGTCTCGATACCTTGCCTCAAAAAATCTGGGCGGTTTGCTTTAATTGCATTCACTACCCAAATTGTCAAGAAGTGGCTTTAATTAAGGATTTTTAACCTGACCGGGGTTTATTAAGGTTCCCTAAGGCCCTTGTTTTTTTTATTTTAAAAAAAAACAAGGGCCTATTTTCTTTTGTTTTAATCTTTTACCGCTTTTAAGTTTTTAATGATTTAAGTTAAAAAAGCCGCGGTTCCGGCGGGCCCATCAGGGCCTTGACCTCGTCGATTTTGGGCAGCCCGTTTAAGTCCTTTAGCTCAAAGATTTCCAGAAATTTATTGGTAGTCGAGTAAAGCATGGGCCGACCGGGTAAGGAATCGCGCCGATCGGTGATGCGGACCAGATCTTTGTCCAATAAATTTCTAAGAGTGGCCCCGGCGTCCACGCCCCGAATCTTTTCAATCTCGGCCCGTAAAATGGGCTGCCGATAGGCGATGACGGCCAGAGTTTCCACGGCCGCCCGGGACAGCCTGACCGGCGAGTCGCGTTTAAGCCTAATGGCGTATGGGGCTATTTCAAAGATTGTTCGAAATTGGTAGCCCTCGGCCACTTCTTTGATGGTAAAGGCCCTTTGGCTTTCCCGATATTCATCATTTAATTGATTAATCACTTCTTTAACTCTACTCGGATCGATATCCCGGTCTTCGATAAACTCATACAGTTTTTCGAGACTAAGGGGCTGGTCGCTTACGAATAGCAGCCCCTCAACGATTGTTTTTAGTTCCAAGACTATCTCCTAATTTTGTCTCCAAAATAAAAATCCAGCCCGACCTGACCAGTGGCCCTGGGGGGCCCCTGGCCCAATTCTGCCCTGACTTAAAAACCGAACTCCAGCCCGGCCAAAAACAGGCCCGTAAAGGCCCCAAATCGGCCCAGGTTGGCCTTGGATCGGCCGGGTGGGTAGTTTTATCTGGTCAAGGGCTCCCCAGGGCTCCAGGGCCCTAAAAAGGGCCTTAGTGGGCCGATCACGATTTGGCGCAAAATATTGGGCCCAATGGCTAGCGGGCTCACTTTGGGGCTAATTTAGGCCTCTAAAAAAAAACACAACATTAAGGCTTGATGATTAGCTGGTCAGCCCCCCATGGGCGCGGCCAGAAAAATCATGGGGCCCAGGGGATCGGGCTCTTCTTCTTGATAGAAGCGCAAAAAGCCGGTTCGGGCCAGTTCCAAGGTGGCCAGGAAAGTCAGGGCCAGATCAAAGCCGTCGGTTTTTTGCGGAAAAAGATCTTGGAAGTGAATGGTTGGATTAAGACTCAAAAAAGTTTTTATTTGTTCTATTTTTTGACTGATAGTGACCGTTTCAAGAAAAAAGTTTAAGACCGGTTCTTCTTTATCCTTTAAGGTTAAAAGATAGTGCCAGGCCTTAACCAGTTCAAAAGTCGAGGTCTTGGCCACTTGCTGTTCGACCGGAGGCAGTTCTTGGCCCTCGGGCAAGTCCAAGGAGGCAAAACCCTCGCCCCCTCTGACAAAGACGTCTCGATCGAGCATGGGCTGGGAGGCCAAGTTTTCGGCGGCTTGTTGAAAGCTGGCGTACTCGAGTAGGGGTTTGACTAGCTCGAGTCGGGGGTCATCCAGGCTTCCGTCCTCGTTTTCCCGCTCGGTGATGGGCAAAAGCAGCTTTGATTTAATCTGGCTTAAAGTTGAGGCCATGACGATGAAATCGCCGCTTAGCTCGATGTTAATCGGCTCCATTTGTTCTATGATTTCCATATACTGGGAGGTAATCAAAGAGATGGGTATGTCGAAAATATTTAATCTATTGATTTTTATTAGCCAGAGTAATAAGCCCAAAGGTCCTTCGTAAAAACCCAGGTCCACGCTAATATCTTTTTTGTCTTTTTTATTGGATTCTAAATCTTTATCTAAGTCTTTATCCAAGACTTTGTCTAAGTCTTTTACTAAATCCTTGTCTAAGATTCCATCTAGGTCATTGGCTAAATCTTTAACCAGGTCTTTGTCCAAAAGACTATCCAAATCTCTGGCTAAATCTTTATCCAAGACTCTCTTTAAGTTATTTCCCAAGTTTTTTTCCAAATCTTTTTCCATGATTTTAATTTATTTTTAAAAAATTTTCTAATAACAACTACAAGTGGTTAACTAAATAATAATTTGAATAGCGCGGCCGTAAATTGATTAAAAATATCAAAAAAAGGTCCTTTCCAGAAGAATATAAGCAAAGCCACCATGAAAAAATATCGGTAACGCAGGCAAAAGAAAATAACCGAGAGGGGTAAAAAGAACGCAATGATGTTAAATCCATCTAAGGGGTGTATTGGTATTAAATTCATAAAGGCGAAAGCCAAGTTTATGATTAAACAGCGGACCATCAGGGCTACCAAGGGCCGTTGGATGGGAATGGGCAGAAGGTTACCAAATATAGAGTAAGCGTAGGTAAAAAGCAGTAGGGCCAAGATAAAAAAGACGGCCGTTACGATATTGGCCGCCGGCCCGGCCGCGGCCACCAGGGCCATGTCCTTGCGCGGGTTCTTAAAGTATGTGGAGTCAACCGGTACCGGCTTGGCCCAGCCAATAAAACCGGTCAGGACCAAGACGATGGTGCCCATGATATCCAGGTGCACTATGGGGTTTAGGGAGACCCGTCCCAAATTCCAGGCCGTTTGATCGCCGAGTTTCCAGGCCACCCAGGCGTGGGCGAACTCGTGCACGGTCAGGGCCAAAAGTATGGCCGGAATTAGAATTATGATATCTAAAAGGCCATTTCTGCCAGTAAGTAGCATAAATCGTAATACCTATATGTTATTTTAGAAGTTTTAGTGGATAAAAATAATTTTCAAAAAGACTATATATTAATTTTGTTAAACGATCAAGATCTAAATTCCGCCAATACCAAAGTCAGCCCCGGTCTGGGCGGCCAAGAGAGCCTAAGCATGGTAAATTCCTGGCTCTCCCCGGCCTTAACCAAATCGCTTAACCTGGCCCTGGGCCAAGATAAGCCCAGCCGCCCAGACTCCTTAAGTAGCCTTTTGGCCGCTTTGAATAAATCCCTTAGATCGCCCCGGGTTTGGTGGCGACCCTGACCGCGGCCGGCCTTAATCTGGCCGCTTGAAGCCAGGGGATAATAGGGCGGATTGACAATCAGGTAGTCAAAAGTTCCGCCCAAAGCCTCGGCGCTTAAATGGCGCCAGTCGCCCAGGACGATTTTTATCCGGTCGGCCTTTTCTTGCCCAAAAAGCCTGACGTTTTCCCTATGAGCCTCTCCATAAATCTCTTCAGCTTCAATCAAATACAGCTCAAAAAAGCCGCCAAAGCGCCCGGCCAAGATGGCCTCCAGGCCAACGATGCCGCAGCCGGCTCCTAGATCGGCCACCCGGCCGGCCAGCTCCAAGGGGGCGAAATGGGCCAAGGCCAGGCTGTCGGCGCTAAAACGGTAGCCCCCCTCGGGTTGCCGATAATCGCCCCTCGCTTCTGAGCCAGCCGGGCCCGCGGTGGCCGGGCTTTTTACTGGGCTTAATTCCCTTAGGTCCAAGATTTAGTCCTTTCCCGGGGCCCGCTTAGGCCGGCTGGTCAAAGCATCAGCCTGGCCGCCTAGTTAGTCCCAACCAGCTCCAAGGGCTCCAAGGGGCTAAAACCATAAAGGCTGACCTTTAACCAAATTGGTCTTGACCATCACGAGTTTTTTTTAAGCTTAGCTAATATCAAGCACCAAAAACGGTTAAAAACTAAAAAAAACTATTTTTTTAGCCCCTGGGCTCGGCCTTTTTTGAGCAAACCGGCCAGGTTTAGCTACTTTTGTATCTAAATACCAAAAATGATTATTGAAATTATTGGGAAACCTTGAAGGCGACTTTATGTTATTATAGAAAATTCAGGCCCAGCCGGCTTTCGGCGCTGGCCCAAAACCGCGGCCCCTCGGCTCGGTTTGGCCATTTTTTTCACCAAATGGTTATCAAGGCCATTAACCATTATACATTTTTTTCAAGGGTAACATGGCAAAAGACACTTTCGTCAGCGATTTAAAGAAGCTCCCCAGTGGGAGCCTGGTCAGCTCAACTTTCATGGTCTCCGAGGTCAATCGGGCCACCACCAAACAAGGCAGCCTCTATCTGAGCCTGACTTTGTCCGATCGAAGCGGATCCATTGACGGCAAAATCTGGGAGACCCTCCCGGAACACTTTGACTTGGTAACCAACGGCTCGGTTCTTTCATTTGTCGGTAACCTCGATAGCTTTAAGGGCAACCCTCAGCTGAAAATAACCTCGGTAAAAACGGCCCAAATGGTTGACCTAAACGATTACCTTAAAACGGCCCATCGGTCCACCGAGGTCATGAAAACTGAGCTTATGGGCCTGGTCGATTCCATCCAAGACCATCACTTTCGCGTTTTGGTTAAGGCCGCCTTGGATAGCCCCCAAACCCAAGATTTTTTTACTTTTCCGGCCGGTAAGGCCTTTCATCACGCCTATCTGGGCGGTCTTTTGGAGCATACCCTTCAAACGGCCAAGCTGGCCGACCTAATCGCCGGACTTTATCCAAACGATTTAAATCGCGATTTGCTCCTATCCGGGGCCATTTTGCACGACATCGGTAAATGTTGGGAATTTATGAGCCCGCCGGCCAACGATTACACCATCAAGGGCCGCATGATGGGCCACCTGACCATGGGGGCTTTGTTTCTCTCCTCCTTGGCCGACGATTGGCCCGAGGTGCCAAACGATAAACTCTTGTTTCTCGAGCACATGCTTTTGTCCCATCATGGCACCTTGGAAAAAGGCTCCTCGGTTACCCCCAAGACCCTTGAAGCCCTGGTCCTAAACTACCTAGACGAGCTTGACTCCAAGCTTAACCACGTTAAAAATTTTATTAACGATGAAGTGCTTGGCCATAATTGGGAGGCCACTACCTATGACAAGTTGCAAAAATCCCATTATTACAAAACGCCCAAGTGGGAGCGGCCCCAAGAAAGTCCTCATGAAAATCCTCATGAAAACTCCCATGAAAGCCCCCAACAAAGCCAGGCCGATCCGCCCCTGACCTTTGACTTTGCCCAAAGAGACCAGCCCAGGCCCACCATCGTTAAAAGCCTTGAGCAAATACTCAGCCCGCCCCCAAGCCAGCCCGGGCCCAGGCCGGCTTGGTCAGAGCCGGCCGCCCCAAAGGCCCCCCAAGCTCCGGAGACCTTAGAGCCTCAAGGGGCAGGGCAGAGCCTGGAAAGCCCGGGCCAAGATGATGGCCTGGATGGGCCTGCCGATGAGGGCCCCGAAGCCGGGCCGCCCCAAGACCTGAGTGCCTATGATGATCTCACGGTAGATGACCCGGGCCCTAGACCCGAGAAAAGCCGGAACTATTTTGAATACAAGCTGCCCGAGAACGCGGAGCCTTATTCTGAGGACCATAAGCCCGAGGAGCCTTCTGAATATTCCGAGGACCATAGGCCCGAGGAGCCTTCTGAATATTCCGAGGACCATAAGCCCGAGGACGAGTTTGCCCAGGAGGCCGGCTACCCTGAGCCGGAGGCGGGTGCTAGCCAGAGCAGCGGGCCTGATTTGGGCACAATCAGGGCCAGTTCCCCAAGTGAGCAAAAGCCGACCCGGGAGGCCGAAAAAAGCCCAGGCCCTTACTGGAGCTCAGCGCAGTATACGGCCTCCGAGGATGACGCCGATGAGCCGGCCCAGGATTTAGGTTTAAATGAATCAGAAAAGTCGGGCCAAGCCGGCCAGACCAAGGCGGTTAAGGAGCGGGGCCAGCGAGGTCGGCCCAAAAAATCAGCCGAGGCCAAGGAAGGGGAGAGCCCAACTAAGAGCAAAGCCGAGCCAAAAATCGACCCAAAACATAGGCTTTTCTGATGCCCTGGGAGATGATCGGTCAAGATAGACCCATAAAATCTCTAACCGACATGATCCAAAGTCAGCGTCTGCCCCATGGTTTGATGTTTACCGGAACCAAGGGTACTGGCAAATATAGCTTGGCCTTAAGCCTGGCCCAGGCCTTAAATTGCGAAAAGCCCCAAGAAGATCTCTCGCCATGCCGGAAATGCCCCAGCTGTAAGAAGATCGCCGACCAGGTCCACCCCGACGTCATGACCTTAACTCCCCAAGGCAAGCTAAACATCATTCCCATAGAAAGCATTCGGGAGCTTAGGGAGTCCTTGAGTTTTAGGCCTTATGAGGGCAAGTATAAAGTGGCCATCATTAGGGAAGCCGAACGCTTTAGGGAAGAGGCCGGTGGGGCTTTACTCAAAACTCTGGAAGAACCCACCCCGGAAACCATTTTGATCTTAACGGCCCAATCCCCGTCCAGCGTCATGGAAACCCTGGTTTCCAGGTGCGTCAAAATAAAACTCAGGCCCTTGTCGAGAAACCAGGTTTTACAAACCCTAACCGACAAAGGTTTTGATTTAAAGGCCTCATTTATTCTGGCCGGCTTGTCCGGGGGGGCCCTCGGGGTGGCCTTGGACATTGATTCGGAAAAAATAAGCTCGATTTGGAACAATATCGACAACGTTTTTGGCCAGGCCGAGCCCTCCAGATACCTGCGGGCCGCTCTCGAATGGAGTAAAACTCTCGCCCTTTTGGTGGGCAAGGTCGAAAAAACTGAGTCCGAGGACCAGGCCAAGACCAGCCTGGTCCCCCAAATCGTCAATTGCCTCAGGCTTTGGTGGCGAGACGTCATGGTTTTGGCCGTCACCAACGATATCGAGGCCCTTTTGGGCCCGCCGCCATCGGTCAACCAGAAAAAATGGGCCGAAAAGATCACCGCCCGGGTGATTAAGGGACAAGAAAAAGCCATGGCCAGACTGACCGATGGCCTTAACCGCTCCATTAACGTGAACATGTTGTTTGAGAATTACTGGCTAGACATGGTAGAATATTTATAGTTTTTGAGGCCAAGAGACTGGCTATTTTTTTCCGAATCTGTCTAGCCCTTCAGGCTAACCGTCCATCGGCCCTCCTTAGGAGGGCCGCCCCACTAGCTTATCTCTCCAAGCCTTTTAAATTCCCCATTATTTCGCCTTAGGGCCCGGGCGGCCTGATCCGGCCTTGGTTGCCAAAGGGCCGCCGCTGTGTCATAGTCTTAATAGGTCCGATTAGGTCCGATTAAGTCCGGGCCCTGGGCCAGGCCTAAGAGCTTTGGAAAAACTCGGACTTTTTTGATGAAATAACGATTTGAGCTTGGAAAAATCGTTACTCTGTGCTTTTTTTATATTGATGATTATCTTCTACTTTTATTTAATATAAAATAGACTTCTAAACTCTGATGTTTTCGAACCCTCCAATCAAATATTTTAAATAAACAGTCTTTAATATACTCTTAGCAACATTAAAACATTTGATTGGAGCAAAATGAATTAATGAAGACATTAAAACATGAGGTCTTAAGGTATTTTGACTATTTTTAGTCATTGAAGCCGCATATTATGGAGCCTCCATGGCCTCTAATTCTGACAAGTATCATGAAAGGGCTGCCAAGGACAAAAGTAACGAATCTCACCGTCGCAGTCACAAGATTAAAAGCGATGACGGGGTCCGGAACTATAACCAACCCGCCCACAGGACCGTCCACGTGCGCATGCGCTACGGCGGCCGCATCCAGGTTTTTGACTGCGCCGACATGGATTTGGATATTGGCGATTGGGTCTTGATTAGTGATTTTGACGTGGTCAGGATGGGCTTGGTCACCACCAAACCCATTATCTGGCCGGCCAATCAGGGCTCCAAAAAAATACTTTTACCCGGTGAAAGGTTTTTAATCAGACCGGCCACCGACGACGATCTGGCCAGGCAAGCCGAAAACCAACTCTTGGAGCGCGACGGCTTTAACTATTGCCAGGCTTGCATCGTTCACCTGAAACTGGTTATGAAACTGGTGGCCGTTGAGGTCACCTTTGATCACTACAAAACCATTTTTTATTACACGGCTGACGACCGGGTGGATTTTAGACATTTAGTCAAAGAACTGGTCAGACGCTTTAGGACCAGAATAGAAATGCGCCAAATTGGGGTCCGTCACGAGGCCTTGCTGGTGGGGGGCATGGGCGTTTGCGGGCGGCCTTTTTGCTGCTCGGGCTTTTTGTCTAATTTTAACCCGGTATCGGTCAAGATGGCCAAAGAACAAAACATCAACCTAAACACGGTCAAAATAAGCGGGGTCTGCGGGCGCCTGATGTGCTGCCTGGCTTTTGA
>JAITJP010000003.1 GCA_031278835.1 Deltaproteobacteria bacterium | reverse complement strand
TGACCTTTAGTCATGACCATGATCTTGCCGACAAATCTTAAGCCAACCGGGAGTGACCGGGCAATACTTTTTTTGTTTAATAAAAAGTATTTTATGGTAACTTCTCTTCTTAGTTGTTGCTTTATTCTTCTTTAAAGTCTAAATCAACTTTTAATTTATAAATAACAATACATTTAAATGCTTAATTCCAAGGCTGACGTTTAAGTAGAATTAAACTCTAGTCTAGGTAATTAATTTTGCTTTTTGTCTTGTAAACTTTTTAGACCGATCTTTAAAAGATCTTGATATTTTAAAGATTAGGATATTTGACCGGTGATTTTAAGTGATTTGAACCTTAGTTTTTAAAATTTAGGTTAGGTCGCCCAATCGCGTGTTTTAATTTTGGTGTTTGTAATGACTTTAAAAGATCGAGCCGATCACTCGGATGTCTTAAAGGCTTTTCTGGAAAGGGAAACCGGTCGCCGGAAACCCACCGGAATGGCCCACGTCATCCTCATAGTCGTGCCCATTCTTTGGACCCTGTTTCAATTGTGGATAACTTCGCCCATCCCCTACGCTTTGGGCGTGGGCGTTTTGAATGACACGGCCGCCAGATCCTTTCACTTGGCCTTTGCCATATTTTTGGCTTTTGTTGGCTTCCCCATGTTCAAAAAAAGCCCGGTTACCAGGGTGCCTTTTCACGATTGGTTTTTTGGCATCGTGGCCGCCTTAAGCTCGGCTTATTTGTACGTCTTTCAAGCCCAGCTGGCTAGGCGCCCGGGATTGCCCACCACCTTGGACGTGATCGTCTCCTGCCTGGGCGTAATTCTCCTTTTGGAAGCCACTCGCCGGGTCATGGGCCTGCCCATGACTTTGGTGGCCATAACCTTTCTGATCTACGTTTTTTTCGGTCCTTACATGCCCCAACTCCTGGCCCACCGCGGGGCCACTTTATCCAGGGCGGCCTCCCAGTTCTGGTTAACCCAGGAAGGCGTATTTGGCCTGCCTTTGGGAGTTTCGACCAGTTTTGTCTTTCTCTACGTTTTGTTTGGGGCGCTTTTGGAGGGGGCCGGGGCGGCCAATTATTTAACGGCCTTGTCTTTCGCCTTACTGGGGCGCCTTAGGGGCGGCCCGGCCAAGGCGGCCGTGGTGGCCTCGGGCTTTCATGGTTTTATCTCTGGCTCTTCCATTGCCAACGTTTTAACCACCGGGCCCATCACCATCATGCTCATGAAAAAGGTTGGTTTTACCCCGGAAAAAGCCGGGGCGGTCGAGGTGGCCGCTTCTTCAAACGGCCAGATTATGCCCCCGGTCATGGGGGCGGCCGCCTTTCTGATGGCTGAGTATATAAACATGCCTTATTCTCAGCTAATCAAACACGCCTTTATACCGGCCATTTTGGCCTATCTCTCGCTTTTGTTTATTGTCCATCTGGAAGCCTGTAAACTGGGTATGCAACCGGCCCAGGGTCAGACTAGACCTTTTCTGCGCAAGGTTTTAAGGTGGGGCTTGGGCTTAAGTTCCACGATTATCACGGTTAGTTTGATTTTTTACTTACTTAATTGGATACCCAGCGTTTTTGGTGGTTATTCTTGGATTTTCTTTGCCCTTTTTATGGCCGTTTGTTACTTAATTCTTCTTTTTGTCTCCTTGAAAGTGCCCGAACTTCCAGAAACAGAATACGAAAAATTAACCCAATTTGAGTCGGCCGTTCCGGTCATCTTGTCGGGGCTTTTTTATTTCTTGCCCACGGCCACCTTGGTCTGGGGCCTAATGATTATGGAGATGTCGCCAGGCTTGGCCGCTTATTACGCTTGCCTACTGATGATTTTCATAGTCCTGACCCATAGGCCTTTCGTGGCTTGGAGAAAAAAACAACCCATCATGCCGGCTTTTAAAAACGGCGTCTCCAGACTCATGACCAGCCTAGTGGGCGGGGCCAAAAACATGATTGGCATTGGTTTGGCCACGGCCAGCGCCGGAATCATCGTCGGCACGGTTAGTTTGACCGGGGTGGGCCTGGTTTTGGCGGCCATGGTCGAGTATATCTCCGGCGGCTTTTTACCAGTGGCCTTACTCTTGACGGCGGTTCTTTCCATCATTTTGGGCATGGGTTTACCGACCACGGCCAACTACATCATCGTCTCCACCTTATTGGCCCCGGTTATCTACAATCTCTCGGCCGCTTACGGTTTGGGCGTCCCGCTTTTGGCCGTTCACCTTTTTTGCTTGTATTTTGGGGTCATGGCCGACGCCACCCCGCCGGTGGCCCTGGCCGCTTTTGCCGCCTCGGGCATTTCCGGAGGCAATCCCTTTAAAACCGGGGTCCAGGGCTTTATTTATGAGCTTAGAACGGCCGTTTTGCCCTTTGTTTTTTTATACAATCAGGAGATTTTACTTTTAAACATAAAAAACGTTTTTCACTTAATCTGGGTCATCGGCACCTCCCTTTTGGCTTGCATGGCTTTTGCCTGCGCCACGCACCGGTATTTTTTGGTTAAGACCCGCTGGTGGGAAGTGATTTTTCTTTTGGCCTCCATGGTTTTTCTGTTTAGGCCAGACATTCCCCAAGACCTGGTCTACCCGCCTTACCAAGAAAGACCCCCGGCCCAGATCATGGAATCGGTCTCGGAGCTGGGACCAAATGAATACATTCGTTTACACTTACATACAAACTTTAGAAACGGCCGGGTGGTCGACCAAGTCGTGGTTTTGCCCAATAACGGTAACACTCCAGAGCAGCGCCTAGCCCAAGCCGGGGTTTTTCTGGGTTGGAAAGACGATGTTTTGATGCTAACCAACGTGGGTTTTAGTAGCCGCCTGGAAAAACTCGGGGTCAACATGGATGATCCCACCCAAGTTCTGGGCATAGAGATGCCCAACCGCCATCGCCCCGAGAAATGGCTCTTTGGTATTCCCGGGCTATTTTTACTCTTGCTGGTGGTTTTAGCCCAAACCCGTCGGCGCAAATTATCTCTGGCCTTTGAAAAGTCGCCCCTAGAGCCCAGCCAGGCCTCGGCGGCTTAGCCTCCAAAAACTCCAAAAAAAATAGCCAAGTGAGAAACTCACTTGGCTATTTTTTTGGAATTTTTGGCCTAGGGGCTTAGGCCGCCTTTAGGTCCTTAAAGCGTTCGGGGTGACGCCCAACTATGACTTGGACGGAATTACCCTGACTCGGGGACAAGATGGCAAACCCGGCCTTTTGGGCCTCTTCGAGGTTAATCAAGCTCTTGTCTTTGAGGGTGATTATGAGCCTGGTGGCCGCGGCCGGTTTGAAGGACTCGATATTATTGGCCCCACCCAAGAATTCCCTGATTTTTTCCAGTTCCTCGGGCCTGGCCTCGGGGACGGGAGCCTCCTGGGCGGTCGGGGCTTGGGCCTCTCTGGCTCCGGCCAAGGCCGTGGCCATTTCGGCCGGAAGCTCGGCGTCGTCGCCGGCGAATTTCAAATAATCATCAATGTCGGATTTGATGTTCCCGACCCTGGTGCCAAAGATGGCCTGGACGGCCGTGCCCCGTTCGACCACGCCGACCGCTCCTAAGTTTTTAAGTGACTTGGAATTGACCTTGGCCGGGTCACTGACCTCAACCCTTAAGCGGGTGATGCAGTTGTCTAGCTTGGTGATATTACTGCGTCCGCCCAAAGCCCAGACGATCTTGCGAGAATAATCGCTCTTGTCAAGATCCGTTCCGCTTAAGCCGAGTTCTTGTTTCATTTCGCTGCGGCCAGGGGTCTGGATATTTAAGAGCGAAATTAAGCCCCTAAAGGTGAAATAATAGATTAGGCCGTAAATAGGGCCAACGATCAAGACCAGCCAGGGTTTGGTATCCCTGGCGTAGTAAAGAATAAAATCCAAGCCGCCCTGGGAGAAAGTATAGCCCAAGTGCGCCCCGAGTAAGTTCATTATGGCAAAGGCCGTCCCGGTTAAAACGGCGTGGATGCCGTACAATAGGGGCGAAATGAACATGAAGGAAAATTCAATGGGCTCGGTGATGCCGGTAAGAAAGGAGGTCAGAGCGGCCGAAATCATGATGGCCCCAACCGTATCGCGGTTTTCCGGTAAAGCCGAACGCCATATGGCCACGGCGGCCATGGGTAGGCCAAACATCTTGGTTAAAAAACCGCCGCTTAAAATACCGGCCGTGGGATCGCCCATGAAGAAGCGGTTAATGTCGCCATGAACCACGTTCCCGGTTTCTGGGTCAATAAACGAGCCTATTTCAAAGAAGAAGGGCACGTTCCAGGCGTGGTGCAGACCCAAGGGTAAGAGTAGGCGTTCCACGAAACCGTAAAGACTGGCGGCCAAGACCGGGTTGGAATAGGCGGCCCAGTTAGAAAAAACCATGATGACTTCTTTAACCGGCGGCCAAAGGCAGCTTAAAACCACCCCGGTAATGATGGCCGCCACCCCGGTCACGATGGGAACGAAACGTTTTCCGGCGAAAAAGGCCAAATACGAGGGTAATTCCATGCGGTAGAAGCGATTAAACAGCCCGGCCGCTATGCCGCCCATGATTATGCCGCCAAAGACCCCCGTGTCTATGGTCGGGATGCCCAAAACAATGTCGATTAGTCTTTTTTCCGGATCCGGGTCCAGGTGAAAAACCTGTAGGGCCATGACCCCTATGGTCGTGGTCATGACCAGATAGCCAACCACGGCCGAAAGGGCGGCGGCCCCGTCGTTTTCGGTAAAGCCCAGGGCCACCCCGATGGCGAAGATGATGGACAAGTTAGCGAAGATGACGCTACCGGCCTCGGACATGAGAAAAAAGATGATGTTGGGAAAAAGGTCCGGATTTTCCGAAACGGGAATGAGAAAGGACTTGCCAACCCCCAAGAGAATGCCGGCCACCGGCAGGATGGCCACCGGTAGCATGAGTGATTTTCCGATTTGTTGAAAAAAACCCGAGGCGTTACTAAATGGATTTTTCATAAAGTACCTCTCCCTGGCCGGTGTCCGTTTGTCGCGCCTGTGCCTGGCTGATTTTTGTTAAGTAGTCTCTGACCTCAAGGGCCGTTCTCATGTTTAAGGCCTCGGTGGCTATTTCCTGACACCTGGCCAGACTAAATTTTCTGACAGCGGCCTTAACCGCTGGAATGCCTTTGACGCTGACGCTTAATTCGTCCACGCCCAGGCCAATAAGAGCCGGCACGGCCAAGATATCGCTGGCTATGCCGCCGCAGACCCCCACCCAGTTG
>JAITJP010000450.1 GCA_031278835.1 Deltaproteobacteria bacterium | reverse complement strand
GCGGGATTTTAAGCCCAAGCGGGGCCGAGTTTGCCGGGATTGAGCTTTTCGGTTTTTGAGTTAGGTCCATGGTCTCGGCCAAAGGCCCGGCCCTGGCTCTGACTCGGTGGTGTTTTTTTTTACGAAAGTCGCCCCGGCCAAGCTTGGCCGGGCCGAAAAGAAAAAGTTAGCAAAAGGAATAAAAACGGGTCGGGTTGGTCAGAAACTCCGAGCTAAAGTGGGTAAGCTTTAGAAGTTTTTTCACTTCCTGGGCCTTACTGGAGACGGAACTTTTAGACAGATCAAAAAATCTGGAAAAATCGTTGGCGCTGACGTAGGGTAATTCGATAGAGGATCGGTCGAAAATAAAGTTAATCGAACCCAGGGCGTAGCAAATGCCGGCCGCCCAGTTTTCGGCGTAACCGCGCTCTAGGGGCGAGGGCCGTTTTCTGGCCAGCTTACCCAAGGCACTGAGGCAAACCGTCTGAAAAACTTCGTTAGACTTGGCCTGACAGAACTGGCAAACGTAGTCGGCGATCTGGTTGTATCTGTCGGCCAGGGGAGCCGGGACCTTTTCTTGGCCGATAAGCACCTGACTAGGTGACACTGGCCTGGGTTGGGCCCGGCTGGGCCTTTGGTCCACTGGCTCTCCTAAAGTTGATTTTTCTTTTTTGGCCTTTTTTTCTTTTTTGGAGGGGCCTAGTTGGCCATCGAACAGGCCCTCAATGAGGCCGGAAGTTTTTTTAAGTGACTGGTATTGCTTATTTAGAGAAGATCGTATGCCGCGACCAAAGGAGACGGGCAAGACTTCGAATAAGCCATCGTAAATAATCTTGTCTTTGAAGGGCAGTAAGACCATCTTGACCATGAAGGGCAGGGAAAACGGGATCATGTCCTCCAAAGAGTCGCTTAAGCCGGTGACCCCAAAAAGGCGACCAGGCGATTCGCCCTCAATCACGGCGGCGTATTTGGCCAGCTGCTTAACCACGAAAAAATCGTCTTTGACAAAATGCTGGCGCCAGCCGGTCAGGATGTCGATTTCTTCTTGGCTCTTAGCCGGATCATGGTCGGCCTGTAGGTATTGGTCAATCCAATGGGGATTGTTCCAAAGGGCCTCTCGAATTTTAAGCACATCCGTTATGGCAACGGGCCATTGCTGGCCAACCACTGGTTTGGGAAATATTGGGATAAGCTCATGTTTTTCATTAACCCACCACAGTAGGTCATACCAGATTTTAAAGTACAATAAGCGTTCTTCATTAGGTAAAAACATAACCGACACCTATTTTGGTTTTTTTTTGGGGGTGAAAGAGAAAAGCCCCAAAAAAAGCTTTTGTGGTTTGGTGGCCTAAAAAAAAACTCATTTAAGTTGATTTATTTTTTAAAAATAATTTTTTTGAGGCCTTTAGTCAAAAGGGCTGGGCCGAGAGGTTTTTTTACTTAGTCAGTTTAACGATAAAACCTTGGCTTTTTTTTAATCGTTCGTAGTCTTGGTTTAACAGGTCAAGGCTTTCCGGGTCAATCTGGTCCGGATAGGCTTCGCAAAAGCCGTCGTAAACAATCTTGTCTTTGAAGGGCAGTAAGACCAGGGCGGCCAAAAAAGGCAGGGGGCAGGGAGCCGCCTTCTCCAAGGACTGGCTAAGCCCGGTGACCCCGAAAAGGCGAGGCGGCTTTTCCACCGACATGACGGCGGCGTATCGGCCTAACTGCTTAAGCACGAAAAAATGTCGCTTTAGAAAATGATCGCGCCAGCCGGTGATGATGTCAAACTCTTCCTGGTCTTCTATGAGGCAATCGTCCGAAAGTAGGTAGTCGTCAATCCAGTGGGGATGGGCCCACAGAGCCTCATGAATTTTTTCGTACTTTTTTAAAGGCACGGATAACTTAGAACCAAAAACGGCTTTTGGCATTTTTGGGATAATTTCACGCTCCTGGTTAACCCAATAGATTAAGTCATTCAAGATATTGTAGAATAATAAACAATCTTTTTGGTTTAAAAACATCTGGTTTACTTAAGCGCCCAGGCTGGGGCCCAGGCCTGGGTCCAGGACTGGGCCCAGGACTGAGCCCAGAACTGGGGCTTAACCGTTTTGGCCTTGAGCCATAAGCCGGTCTGGGCTTGGAGCGAAATTTATTAGAAAGCGCTGAACTTGATAGGAAAAAAACCAGCCCATTAAGAAAATCGTTTTTGGCCAATAGGAAGACCAAAAATAGAAAGACCAAAAAGGCCAGGCCAAAAATGGAAAAAACGGAAAAGCAAAATGAAAAACCGGGGCTTAAAGCCAAGAAAGGGGGCTGGGCCATTTTACCGCCCAGGTGTTTTGGCTCTCTTTAATCTCTTCATCGGCTCATCTTGAGAAATTAATTTTGATTTAGTTTAATTGATTTTTAAAATTTGTCAAGCGGTTTAGAAACAAAGAAGTTTATACCAACATGGCTAAAGCAAAGCTGGCCAGCGCCAATAAAAAGGTTTCTTTAGCCGCCTTGGATAAGCCTTTTAATAAGGGCCATTAAAACAGGTTCGTTTGGAGGACCATTGGCGGCCACAGTCCCCGTTTTTAGGCTATTTGCGGGCCGTTTTTGGGCCGTTTTGGCCAGCCCGGCTTAGACTTTGGGCCAGGGCGCTCAAGAGAAGCCAAAAAAAAATGGCTCCGGGTCCAATAAAAATTAGACCCGGAGCCAAAAATTCACTCGCCTCGCAAGGGCGGCCTTTTGGGCGGCTGGGAAGGAAACATGTTGGGCGGGCGGTGAGAGTCGGGGGGAGGCATCATGTGAAGGCGTTTTTTGATTTGGTAACGTTGGTAGGCTTGCATCCAGTAGGAGAGATCTTCGAGGGCGGTTTGGGTCAGACCTCGGTAGGTCCAGACCTGCTGGGCCTTGTCTTTTAAGTAGCGGCCCAAAAAGCGCAGCCTAATGGCGTTGTAGCCGGTCTGTCCGGTGGAACTGGACTGTTGAACGTATTCTTGACTTAGGAGCTGGAGCAGTAAAACCAGAGTGGATTCGGAGAGATCGACGTTTAAATCATGGGTAGGCAGAACCATGATGCCGACAAAGCGCTGGGTTTCCCTAAGGGTGATGTTTTTGGTGAGTTTTAGTTGGGCCCCGCCGATACTGATGTCCATGATTTCGCCGCTACAGACGGTTTCCAGGGCCTCGATATCTAGGATATTGCCCTCCGGGACCTCGTGGAGGGAACATTCAAAGGCGAATTGACCGGAGGGTTCCAGGCGCAGAAAATTGCGCCTTTGGGCGCTGGTAATGACCTTGGGTATGGGCAAAAGGATCTGGGCTAGGCGCCAATCGTTTTCCTTAACAAACTGAAAGGTGGCCACCTTGGTGGCGAATTGATAATGTTCGGTGGGTTCTTTGACGGCCGGCCGGAAATTTATGTGAATGACCCCGGGCAGATCGGTAAAATCGGCCTCGGCCGAAGGGGTCTCGGAGAGGTTTAGGACCAGTTGGGCGTTCTCGGAGAGGCTGTTTAAGGTGCCCTTAAAATTGACCGTCCTGGTGGCTTCGTAGATGTCCAAAGAAAAATGGGCTTGCCTGGCCACGGCCTTGGAAAGGACCTCCCAAATGGCCTGGCTATTGGTAATCGAGGACCAGCCCTTGTGGGCCCGGCGCCGGCGGCGACGCCAATTGATAAGCCCGGCCAGGAGCAAGATCACCACAATGGCCCCAGCGATGAAGAAAATATATCCCATGTCGGTTGAAGAGATGGAAGTCGGGGCGGTTAAGCCGGCCTGCAATTCTTCAAGCTTTTCGGTGGAACTGGCCGCTTTAAAAACCAGTCTGCCTAGGAGATCAGTAGCCATGATAGATTCGTTAAGCCTTAAACGTGACGTCGGGGAGGGCGAAAAGGTCGATTAGCAAGGCTATTTCGCTTTTGGCCTCCTCGGTGGTTTCCGTAAACATCAGGCCGCTTTCGTTAAAGGGCCTGGCTTGACTGGGTTGAACCCAAACGCAACGGGCCTTGGCCCCAATGGGCGGGTAGCCCTGCTCGGAGAGCACCTTGGGCACTTCTATGCTGATTAAATATTCTTGCCCAACGCTTAAGCAGTCGTGACCAATCAGTAAAAGCCCCCTGGAGTGGATGTCAACCAATCGGCCCAATTCTTTGCTGTTGAGGAGTTCGTTAACCCTTAAGTAGTATAGCAGTTCGCGGCGGGCTAAGGTTCTTTTTTCATTGACTAGGATATTGGCGGCCATGATACCTCGTAAAGGTTACCTCGAAACTTAGGCCGAGGACCCAGTATTTGGTGGCTTCCAAAGGCTTTAAAAAAAGCCTTGACCACGCGGTTAAGCTGCTTAAAGGAGCTGGGCAATCATCGGGGGCGATCCTTTTCGCCCCAAGGCCAAAAGCCTTGCTTTGGCTCTGGGAGCCTTTAATTTCTAAGCCCTGCACTACCGGGGCAGCTTTTGGTCAAAATAAAGCCAAAAGCCACCAGAGAGCCAAAAGCCCT
>JAITJP010000410.1 GCA_031278835.1 Deltaproteobacteria bacterium | reverse complement strand
GTTGGTGCCAAAGGCCGATTTCATCATCTCGGCCACGTAATTTATGGATCTATGGCACTGGACCAGATTAAGATCGGCCTTCTGGGATCTGGCTATGTCGGCCAGGGCCCCGTCTCCGGTGAAGACGGCCACGACCAGGTAGCCGATCTTTTTGAGGATCCTTTCCGTTTCCCAACCGTCGCCGCCGATATTGTATTCACCCAGGAGGTTGACCTTGAACTTGGCCGGGTAGTCGCGATCGTCGGTGCCGATTATTCGCTTCATTAGGCCATTGTTGGCAATGTGGTGACCGGCGCTCTGGCTTACCCCCTTGTAGCCCTCGCAAGAAAAGGCCACGCAGGTAATGCCGAACTGGTTTTCCGCCCAGGCGGCCACGGCGTGGATGTCGTCTCCGATTAGTCCCACCGGGCAGGTTGAGCAGATCATGATCCTTTTTGGCTTAAAAAGTTTATAGCCTTCCTCGATGGCTTTTTTGAGCTTATTGTCCCCGCCAAAGACAATGTCCGGCTCCTGCATGTCGGTGGAAAAGCAGTACTGGACGAAGTTTGAGCCGTCCTGATCGGCCCTGGCCTTGTTTCGCCTGGTGCCCCAGGAATAAAAGCCGCAGCCAATGGGCCCATGGGTCAGAACCAAGGTGTCCTTAAGGGGGCCCAAAACCACGCCTTTGCAACCGGCGTAGCAACAACCCCGATTGGTCATGATACCGGGGATGGCCCGGGTATTGGCGGCCATGATCTGTTCTTTGGACTTATCCACCTCAATGATATGATCTTTGCGGCTTTTAAAGACCTTGGCCTTGTATTTGGCGAGTATTTCAGTTTTTACATCGGCCATTTCCAACTTTTCTCCCATTTGGCTGTCATTTTTGACCAAGCCCAGCTTGGCCCCAATTGGGCCAAGTCAGACCTGGCCCAGATTTCCATTTCACCCATTATCCTTTAAGCCCCCGTTTCCGCGCCTAGCCGGACGCTGTAAGATTGCTCAACCGGCAAAACGAAAATCCGACCGTCGCCGGGATGGCCGGTTGAGTTGACGGCGATTAAAATATCGGTGACGTCCTGAACCCGCTCATCTTCGACCATGATGCTAAAAAGCCTTTTGTGGATTAGCCTTGAGGCTTCGGTCATCGACTCCCCGGCCGCCGTCAAAGGCAGTTCCCCACTGGCCATGATGAGTTTTAAAAGCCCCGGGTCTACCAGCTTTTTGCCTCGGCCCAAACAGGGTACGCAGGTAAAGCCCGGAAAACCGGCCCCGGCCAAAGCGTTTTTGGTCTGTCCCACCTTGGTGGACCTGACTATGACCATCAGTTCTTTCATGTTCCTCCCAACTTTCCCTGACCCGGAGCCAAGCTGCTCTGGCCGGCGCTCCGAGGCTCGAAGCGGCCTCTGGCCGGCCCCTCGGCCCGGTTAAAAAAAAGCTCCGGCTCTCTTAGAGCCCTTCCTGGCCGGTACTGATGGTCCAGGCCTTTTCCACCGGCAGGACGAAAATCCTCCCGTCACCAAAGTGCCCGTCACCGGTCCTGGCCGTGCGCATGATGACGCTCACGATATCGTCTCGATCCTCATCGTTGGCCACGATTAACAACATCTGCTTGGGCAGTTCATCGTAGCGGATGTCGTTTAAGACGATGCCCTTTTGCTTGCCTCGGCCGTAGACGTCTACCTTGGTCACGGCCGGATAGCCGGCGCTCAAAAGTTCCGTGATGACGGCCGTGGCCTTTTCGGGTCTGACGATGGCCTTGATTAGCTGCATGATTTCCCCTTTCCGGCTAGATGAGGCCGTGTTCCATCAAAAGGGTTTCCAGCCGGTCCTGGGTCAAGGGCTTGGGCACCACGAACATGTCGTTGCCGTCGATCTTCTGGGCCAGGTTTCGATACTCGCCGGCTTGAGTGGAGTCGGGGTCGTATTGAATGACGGTTTGTTTGTGGATCTCGGCTCTCTGGACCATGTTGTCCCTGGGCACGAAATAGATCATCTGGGTGCCCAGCTCCTTGGCCACCGAGGAGACCAGCTCGGCTTCACCGTCAACGTTACGGCTGTTGCAAATAAGTCCGCCCAGCCGAACCCCGCCGGTGTTGGCGTATTTGCGGATGCCCTTGGAGATGTTGTTGGCGGCGTAGAGGGCCATCATCTCGCCGGAGCAGACGATGTAGATTTCCTGGGCTTTGCCTTCCCTAATGGGCATGGCAAAGCCGCCGCAGACCACGTCACCCAAAACGTCATAGAAAACGTAGTCGAGATCCTCGGTGTAAGCCCCCAGACGCTCCAAAAGGTTTATCGAGGTGATGATGCCCCGGCCAGCGCAGCCCACCCCGGGTTCCGGGCCGCCCGACTCCACGCAACGGATGCTATGAAAGCCCTCGCGCAGCACTTGATCGAGATCGATGTCTTCGCCTTCTTCCCGCAGCGTGTCCAAAACCGTTTCCTGGGCCAGGCCGCCCAAAATCAGCCTGGTCGAATCGGCCTTGGGATCGCAGCCCACGATCATGATCTTCTTGCCCATCTCGCCCAGTCCGGCGTTAAGGTTTTGGGTGGTGGTGGACTTGCCGATGCCGCCTTTGCCATATATGGCCACTTGTCTCATGGAAAAACTCCTTAAGTTTGGAGATAAAGTGTGGTATTGTCAACCAAGCCAATAACCGCGAGGGCTGTTTTTTTCTTTTTTTATCCAAAAACCATTTTCTCGGGCCAAAGGCTAAACCAATAAAACTAAAATCATTGGTTCCCTGGTCCCTAATGCAGAATCTGGACCAAGTCGACCGGCCACCGCTTAAGCAGTTAATAATATTGTCTTTTTCTATTTGACCAGCCCGGCCCTAGCCCAATTTTCCAACATAAATGTCGTTAAATTCCCATTTCCTGAATCCCCCCATTTTTATTTTCCAACATAAATGTCTAAAAACCCGCCGATCCACCCTCCAAGGGCCCAAATAATTCCACCAATTTCAGCCCAAAAAGTCAAAAATCGACATTAATGTTAATTTTTAAAAGACGGAATTTTGATCCAACCTGAATTCAGGCTGGCCTCACAAAAAAATCTCCCCAATAAAAACAGTTTTCTATTAAGCTTAAATTCTATTTAGCCCTATCTTTTCTGGCTAAATAAAAAAAATAGGCCCGGCCTCCCAGAAAAAGGGAGACCGGGCCTAATTTTAAAGGCCATCAATCAAAAAAAACTATTTTGTCTTGACTATTGGATGTCTTCGGGCAAGACCACGATCCAATTTTTATCAGCGGTCTGGCTTTGGCCAAGAGCTTTTTGACTTTCGGCGCACTCTTTCCACCATTTTTCCATGGCTTCCATGGAGGAGGCTTTGCGGTTGACCCAAACCCTGACTCCGCCTTTGTCGACGTCAACGCCGTTTAGGAGCATATAGCCATCGGAAATGGGCGTGTCGCCGCCGACCAGAACCGGGCGCTTCCATTGATCGATCCAGCCGACGATGGTCGCGTATTTTCCTTCGTACCAAGTCATGGGGTTAACCAGGTAAGGGGTTAAAAGCAAGGCTTGGTTGGCTTTTTGATCGTATTTTCCTTCTTTGATTTGAAATCTCGAATTGACCAGTTCGCCGGTATCAACGTTTTTAAGGAGCATATTGACCCCAAAGACGTTTTCCGGTTTAACGTTGTAGCCGTATTTGGGATCGCTGGCCACCATGCGAACCAATTCCTCGGAAGCCGCCGAAATAACGTAAACTTCGATGCCGTTTTCCATCAAAACGTTATAAAGTTCGGTCATTCCGGTAAAAATCTTGGGTGGGTTAACCTCGCCGTCCTCAACCTTGTCTCCGCTCCAATACTTGATAGGAACGGGTTTGGCGTAAGCTATTAACTCGTCGACGTAAGTCTTTAATTGGGCTAAGGTGTATCCAGAAAAAATTTGGGCCACCCAAGGATAGCAAACCAGATCTTCTATTTCGCATAAGCGCCAATAGTAACTCTGGAGGGTTTCTTTATACTCATCGGTGTCCTTAAAGGGAATGAGATTAAGCGACGGATCAATTTTGTCGCGAGTTATATAACCTTTCATTTCCATAAAGGGCAAAAGGGATTCTTCCAGGTCATATCGATAGCTGGTGTTATCCATGTCAAAAACGGCGTAGGCGCCTTTATTGGCGTTGGCTTCGATCATCTTCATAATGCCGGCCTTGGCTTCGGCTGGCCAGTGTTCAAGTTCGGTGGCAAATGCCGCGAAGACCGGTAAGACCAAAAAAGCCAGGGCCAAGGTACAGACGGCCGACAATTTAGAGAGCGTTTTCCTCATACAGGACTCCTTTTTTAGGCGGTGGCCAAAGCCACGCTCTGAAAAGATGAGGGTGGAACATTAAGGAAATAGCGGGTTGGCAAAGGAAAGAAAAGGTCTATATGATTTCATATAGATGAATGTTAACAAAATGTAAAAGACTTGTCAAAAATAATTTCAGAATTCGGCGGATAATTTTTGTCTCAATACCGTCAACCTAAGTTTTATAAGATTCCCACCCTCATCGCTATTTTCAAATAATTGTCAAATAAAATTTACAAAAATCAAAAATTTTCTAAGCCCAAACCCAAAAATCTCCCATCATTGCCCCCAACCCACGTCCCCTTTGCCCATCCCAAAAGCCCTTCGCCTTAAAAACCATTTTGGTCCCGCCAAGGCCAGCTTCCAGTCATAGGCGTAATTTTCGCGATAGGCAGAGGATTTCGTAAGTTAAAACTGAAAAACTCATATATTTTTCAATCTGGCCCTAAACGACCAAATTGACCCTTAGCGGGGTTTGGCCGCCCGATCGGTACTTCCCATGGGTTAAAGGGTTTTGAGGAGCTCCCAGACCCTTTAACGGCGTTTAAATGGCAATTCTCGGTTGGGATCCGATTCGTTGGCCGCGGTTCAAACCAGGCGAAAATTGGTTATCGAAAGGTCAACTAAGCCCATTGCAAAAACTGTTAGCCCCGGTCGGTAACTAATGTAATATTAACCGAAATAATATTACATTCAGAATTATATTGATATTTTTCTTGCCATGTGATAAAACCGTCAAACTTTTGATTTCATTAGGTCTATGGACACTCGGCATTCGTTCACTGGCCTGAAATCTTTCGGTGGATTATTTTGGAAGA
>JAITJP010000409.1 GCA_031278835.1 Deltaproteobacteria bacterium | reverse complement strand
TTTAGACAATCCCGGTTTGTATGAACTTTTATTTTTATACTTAAATTACCAAGATTATTCAGAGGCCCTCAGGGATTGGGAAAAAAAAGATCACTTGATTTTTAAAAAACCAGGTGATTTACACGAGAGCTATTTGACCCACCCTGGAGATGAAATGGTCTCCAAGGCCCTCATTTACGAGATTACCGATAAGGCCAAGAAATTAAAAGCCCAATCTTCAATAATAAAAACCCTGGAATTGGAGCGCTTCCCTTACCAAAAGCCAGAAAAATTGGCCTTGGCCAAGCTTTACGATGCCACGGCCACGACCGTTTTAACTCAGGGGCAAAAAATTGGCCAACAAGGGCCGGTGCCCCAGCGAGGCGGGGGCGAGAAGTCTTTGGCCTATCTCTCCCATGAAAAGGGCTGGTTTGTTTTGTCGCGGCACCCCCTTTACATCAGCCAAAAAGATCACCTGGACCTGGGCCTGGTTTCGGATCTTCATTTGTCCTCAAGGCAGGTAAGTTACAAGCTGGTAGCCCCCCAGGTCATCCATGGGGCCGACCCCATCGAGTCGCCTTATCTGGGTGAGCTTTGTCACCAGAGCTTGGACACCACCATCCGGCTAATCAATTCCCTTGGAGCCGAGTGCCAGGCTTTGATCGTGGCCGGAGACGCCTTTGACGTTCTTAGGAATTTAGACCCCAAAGTGGTGGAATCAAAAACCCGTGAGTTAAGAAGATCGGCCGAGCCGGGGCCCAGTATCTGGCCCATTGAGGCCCTGGAAAATCTACAAAGGGAAATAAAACCAGGCTCGGCCCCGAGCAGCCCCTTTAGGGAAACCAAAGCGGCTGATTCGACCGAAACTTCCCAAAGGGAAATAAAATTAAGCACGGCCGAATTGTGGGAGCATTTGGATTTTGAAAAATATAAAAACCAGGGCCAGAATTACCCTTTCTATATCGACGCTTTGATGTTTATGGGCATAATCTTGGATCATTACAGCTCAAAGCGTAAACCGGTTTTTTACTTAACCGGAAATCATGAGGGCTATGAAGTGCCCTACGGCATTTCCCCTCGAATAGTCAACAATAAAAACTATGTTTTTCGGGCCAATCCTGGAATTCCCTCGGATCAAAATTTGACCTTTTACGAGGCCGCCCTTTTGTTTGGGAAAAAATACAGCTATTTGGGCCGGGTGGAAAATTTTAAAAAAGAAAACCTGGATTGGGCTTACCGCTGGATTACCCCTTGGAAAGATTGTTTGGTCAATATTGGCAAAAATCAGAACTTATTGCTTTTAGGTTGGGGCGATGACGAAAGTTATTTATGGTCAGCCACCTCCGGCGGGGGCAGCCTACCTAGGGCCGGTTTGGCCTTTACCGACCATCAGCTAAGCCTACTAAAGCGCATGACCAAACAAAGCGATAAATTTAATGTCATGGCCTCCCACTTCACTTACGCCAATTTTGATTTGGAAATTTCCCTGCGTCAGCAAAATCAAAAAAGTTCCGGCTCGGGGGCTTTTTCCTTGGAAAAAACCGACACCGGCTCATTTGAGCAAAACCGCCAAGCCGTTTATTCGGAACTTAAAGGCGGTCAAGTTAAGTTAACCCTCTCTGGTCATTCCCACCGAGCCGGGGCCTATACTTTACTTAATGACGACCAAATAGGTGGCCTAAACCAAAAAGGCCCGGACGGCAGACAAGGCCTAAAATTTACCGAGGGGGCTCGGGGGCTTAAATCAATCGAGCCCCAAAGCCAATTTAATTCCAAAGTGGCCTGTCTGGTGGCTGGATCGGGCGGGCTGTACTCCTATCAAAATCTCAATAACTCAAAACTTTCAGACATGGATAAACCCCAGGGACTGCTGATTAAATTTGACCAGATCGGCCAGCTGGAAAAGGTTCAATACTATAGAGACGAGACTTCGGGAAAACCTCGCCTGGCCGTGCGCTGCGATTATTTATGGTACGAAAACCAGATTCAAATGTTTTTTAAAGGGCAAAAAAGCCCAGATCAGGGTGATTTTTCCGTAAACCAAGCCAAAAAAACTGGCCAAAAATACTTGATTTATCTAAATCCCCAGTGGCTATTTTTTCTAAATGACCAAAATCCCGGGGAGGGCGGCCCTTTGCCCATTGACCATTTTTGCCTCCATTGTTTAAACCGAATCAATTACCAATATTTCCCCGATAGCCTCATAAAGCTTGAGCTAGATAGCGGGCCCACCTATCCAGTGCCGGGTCATGGCCAGGTCCCGGCCTATCAAATGACCATTGGCCCCGATGAAGTCAAAAAAACTCTGGAAAAAAGAAAAAAATTAGGCGGCCTAGATAAGGAAAGCGAGTTTTTATACTTTCTATCGGTTCATTTTAACCCCAATCACCCCATCGGCCGTCACTACGATCTTAGCTCCCCGTGGTGCTATCCGGTGACCTTCAATTCCGATAAAACCAGCATTAAGCGGAAAGTTGGCCTCGACGGTGAGTTACCCCGATACGACCTTTTAAAGAAAATTCCAGAATACAACCCCACGGCCGCTCAAGTTTAATTTTTTAAAAAAATTAAACTTAAATCATGCCCCATTAAAAATTTTCTCTGGAGGAAAGTTCATGGCCTTGGGCCCTGAGATCGTTACTTTAAACATGAGCGCGGCCGCCATGGCCGCCAACCCCACGGCCTTAAGCGGTAAGCGGATCACTTGCGACATCGAAGGTGACTTTGTTTTGGAAAACGCCGTCATCAAAAAGGCCACATTCGCCAATTCAAAAATTTGGCGCTCCACCATCAGAAACGTGACTTTTGAAAATTGCGCCTTTACCCAGACCCATTTCATGAGCGTTTCTTTTGAAAACGTCATTTTTAAGGGCGGCAGCGTTTCCTATCGACCCAATCCCAGATACCAGGCCGACGACACCAGTTTTGAGGACGTCAGGTTTATAAACGTGGTCATGGATGGGGTGGCTTTAAACGAGGCTTATTTCCAAGTCAGCAGCCGGGGCGGTAACCTGACCCTTAAAAACTTAACCAGTATTAAAAACAAATACGTCTCGTTTTATATCGGCAATTCCCAAGTGGTTTTTGATAATTGCCAGGCTTCGGGAGAATTGTTGGCCGTCTTAAGTGGTAAGCAAACCACGGCTATGGTTAAGAATTGTGAATTTAGAAAATACTCGGGCATTGGCGGAAACTGTAAGGCCGTATTTATCAAGGATTCCAAATTTTTAAATTTCTCTTACGTTGGCGGCGGGGTCAATACGGTAATTGAAAATTCGGTTTTGACCGGCCAGATCGGCAACGCCAATATCTATGAGCTGTATTTGATCAATAACCAACATCTGCCCTCCGATCCCAAAGAATTAACAATCGGGCGCTCGGTTTTACAAACCCACATCGATGGCAAAGTTTACTTGGATGGAAAAAATTTAAAAAAGGCCTGTCTGACCATTGTCAGCGGTTCCACCTTTATTCGCGATTTGGATTGCCTGAATTTAATTCTCGGGCAATCGGATAAAACCCTCATTCCCCAATCGCTGGATCTTTTAAACGTGACCATTAGTGGCCTGATTTTTATTGATTTGGATCTGAAAAGCTCCCGTTGGCAAAAGGTCACCTTGGAACCGCCCATTGAGCTTGAAAACTCCAAGATAGGCAATCTGGAAACTTTCGAGGTCTCTCTGCCCCGAGAATTTATGGCAGCGGCAACTTCGGGCGGTAACCACATCAAAATCTCAAAAAGCCAGAGCCCCTTTAACTTTCCCCCAATCGTCCCCCCCAGCCCGGAGTCCTTAGGGGTCAGAGTGGAATAGTTCAAAACGGCCCTTGGTTTTAAAAAAAACCAGGCCTTTTTTTATTAAAAAAAATTTCTGGTTTGGGCCTAGGCCCAGTCCAGGCTAAGTCCAAGTAAAGTCAGACCCGAGTTTAACCTCTAAAATTAGCGGATACGTGGAGCCGGTTTATGGTCGCCTTATCGGCCAATCAGGGCTGGTTTGAAATTGAGATTGAAGGCGGGCCCCAGTTTGGCGTCTACGGCTTTAAGGGCCATGAACAATTAAACCAGCCCTTTGAATTTGAGGTCGAACTGGTCACCAAGGAGGCCAATATTGACCTGGTTAGACTGATGGGGCGCCAGGCTCTCTTGAAAGTGTCCGATCAAAGTGGGCAAAAGCGCTTGATTAACGGCCAAATCCGGGAAGCCTTTCAGCTTCACACTGGCCTGAGCTTTACCCACTATAAGATTATTTTGGTGCCCAGGCTTTGGTTCTTAGGTCAAAATTGTAACCACCGGGTTTTTCAACATTTATCGGTGCCAAAAATTATTGAAATGATCCTCAAAGAACAAAATTTCATTCATGAATCATACTCATTTAAGTTAAAAGAAACTTATCCCGAACTGGAATACCGGGTCCAATACGGAGAAAGTGATTTGTATTTTATTAGCCGCCTGTGCGAGGAGGAGGGTATTTATTTTTTCTTTGAGCAGGCCCAGGGCTGGCAAAGGGTTTGTTTTTCCGACGCCTCGGGCGGGGCCAATATTTCAGGAGAAAGCCATTTGCGCTTTTTTCCCGGCTCGGGTCAACAGGCCGAGACGGCCGTGATCAGAGGCTTTAACCTTCATCAAAGGGTTAATAGCGAGACGGCCACTTACCGGGAATGGAATTTTGACAAGCCCGCCCTTAACCTGGAAGTCTCCTCAAGTGAGCCTGATCAAGATAAGGCCCCGGCCCCGGGCGGCCTTAGCCTGGAGACTTATCAATACCCCCATCTCTACGATCTAAGTCATCCCGGCCATCGTTACGCCAAAATTCAGCTGGGCCGCCAATTGACCTTTAGCCGCTGGGCCGAGGGCCAAGGCGACCTTTCCGGCTGGCTGCCTGGTTTTGCCTTTAAACTCCACGGTCACCCGCGCCCTGAGGCCAACGGCCAGTGGTGGTTAACCCAGGTGGAACACCAAGGTGAGCAGCCCCAGGTCTTGGAGGGTGAGGCCCCGGACCGGGGTTTTCGCTACCAAAGCCGTTTCGTGGCCATCCCCTTTGAGAGGCGCTTTATCC
>JAITJP010000375.1 GCA_031278835.1 Deltaproteobacteria bacterium | reverse complement strand
CAGTTGTTTTTAAATTATTTATTAAAGTTGCTACTTTTACCCAATCAGCGGGAGCCGCGCTTAAAATTTCATTAATATTATCCGAGACCGTTTTTCCGATATTGGACGGGTTCTTACCTTGGATAGTTACATTTTTTTTACTAACGAAATTCATTCTATCGGTGGGATTGAGGTTAATGGGACTAGCTGAGTCTAGCGTAATGGTTTGGTCATTACCGACAGTGGTAGCCGCGGAATTAAAGCCACTGCGATCAGTCACGGTAACGTCAGCGGCCATCAAATGAGTTGGCAAAAGCCACAAGGACAAGGCCAGAGCCAAGGTTAGGAGAGTTTTGGTCACGAGGTTGAGGTCTCGGCCTGGGAGAGGGTTTTTTCTAGTATTCGTATGAATCGACACGTGTTCCTCCTCAAAATTTTTTTGTACCGTTGTGGAATTAGATGGCCGGGCGAAAAAAGAAACTAAAGGTCTCCTTTGCCCATTTCGCCAGGCCACGACTTTTGGTTTACTAGTGAGCGCTCGTTTCTTGCGTGTTTTTAGACAAAAATAATAGGGAGAAAAAAAGTGATTTCTCTCTATGGTAGATTAATTGGGCCTTGGAGGCCGGTGAATTTAGTTTAGCCTGAAATAAAAGGTCGATTAAGCCGTTTTAAAACAATCTATAAATCGTCTATCATTAAAGATCAAAGGTGGGGTTGCCAACCCGGAAAAAAATACAATATCTAAAAACAAACCATATTTAGGACGGCAAAGGACAGATTAAGGCATTAATATTATGCCATATTTTCGGGCAAAAGCAAATTTTTTCAGTCCCATTAATTAGATATCACCTATCTTATGAAAAATACGACACAAATTTTTGTTGAGACTTTTTTTGGCTAGCTTAGTCGGTTTTCGATCTTAGTTGTCTTGACATTATTTCACCGGGCCGTTCAATTTCTATTATGGACTTTTTTTTGGAGATTCCAGAAAGGGCCTTTTTGAGACACCATAGGTCCTTCTAAGCTTATCGGCCATATTTCCAAGACCTAAAGCTCTATTGCTAAATATATTTTTCCAAAATGATCGCCTAAGCTCCTTTACAATCACATTGACCTGATGTAGAATCTATAAACCTCAACAGGGTCGTGGTCAGATTATCCGATTAGCTAGCGCTTTTTCGTCTCTTTTCCATAGGGGCCTCAGGGTGTTAGCGGTCTCATGCCTAGATCCTTTGTCTTTCCCTTTCATAAGGGCGCCAGAATTTGGAAAGGCAAAATGTTTCCCCGCTGAGGTTCATGATCGTAAAATACTTTACGGTACTTTTATTCGCGCCCCTCGTGGGTTCCACGAACGAAATCACTTTTTATTCTCCGGCACAGGACCTAAAAAAAATCATTGGTCCTTAATGGTGAACAGACAAGGAGACGTAATGGCTGGAGTCAATAAGGCCATTTTGGTAGGAAACTTGGGCAAAGACCCTGATCTCAAATACACTCAAACCGGAAAGGCCATGGTGAATTTTTCTTTGGCCACCACGGAACGCTGGGGTGGCGAAGACCGGACGGAATGGCACAACATAGTCATGTTTGATCGGTTAGCCGAAATCGCCCATGACTACCTTCGTAAAGGGCGTACGGTCTACATCGAAGGCCGAATTCAGACCAGATCATGGGAAGACCAAAGCGGAAACAAACGTCACATTACCGAGATCGTCGCTTCAAACATGCAGATGCTCGGTACGCCCCGTAGCGAGCAGGAACGTCGGGATGATACCTACACCAGGCCACCCCGAGGCGAAGGCCCCAGGCCCCAACCGTCCAGAAGTCAATCCATGTCTGACGGCGGCCTCAAGGGCCTGTCCGATAACGAGGATCTTGCCGACCTGGATGCCGACGGCGCCCTGCCCACGGATGACGATCTGCCCTTTTAATCAATCAGCTTAAGCCAGAAAATTTATGGCTCTTCACAAAAAAAGGCCCCAATCGGGGCCTTTTTTTTGATTCGGGGCTTGGCCTGGGAAAGCAAGCAAATTTGGGGCTTGGTTTTTTTTGGTTTTTGGTTTGGGCTCGGTTTGGGGCCGATTTCGGGGCCGATTTCAGGGAATGGGGCTGGTTAGTTTGAGATGGTCGGCGTCAAAGTGGCGGCTGGGCCTAAAGGCCATTAGCTCCAGCCTTGGGTAATGGTTTGCCAAAGGCTCCAGGCGGCTTGAAACTTAGTCGCGGGGCCTATTTTTTTATGATTTAGTTTGGAAGAAACCAGGGTCAGTTCTATTGAGTCGGAACCAAAAGCGCTTTGGGGGCCCCCGGCCTGGTTGGCCGCGATAAAGTCTAAATTTTTTCGAAGTAGTTTTTCCTTGGAGCGCTCCAAGAGATCTTTGTCTTCGGCGGCAAAACCTATCATTAAGGTGTTGGCTTTTAGGGGGCCGACCTCAAGGAGGATATCCGGGGTTCTGGCCAGGGCCAAGGAAGTGATTGGCTTTTCTGATTTGTTGATTTTACCGGGGATTTTTTCGGCCGGGCTGAAGTCAGCCGGGGCGGCGTTCATCATTAAGGCAAAGGCCCCGGGCAAGTGATTTTTGACGGCCAAGAGCAGATCTTGGGTCGATTCAATACCTTCAATAGTGAGATCGGGTAAGTCAAAGTCAGGCCGGGCGGCCGAAGGACCGGCCAGTAAGGTGACCTGGGCCCCCATGAACCAAGCCGCCTGGGCTAGGGCCAGGCCCATCCGGCCGCTGGAGCGGTTGGTTAAATACCTTATGTCATCCCAGCGCTCTTGGGTGGCCCCGCCGGTGACCAAAACTTTTTGGCCTTTAAGGGGCTTTTC
>JAITJP010000344.1 GCA_031278835.1 Deltaproteobacteria bacterium | reverse complement strand
TATAGGCTTACCTTTTAAAGCCTAGTTTGGGAGAGCGATTTAGGTTTTTTTCTGGCCCCCTTTCACGGAAAGCTTTGGGTTAAGCTTATGTCCGTAGATGGTTTAGGTTTAGTGGCCTGTGACGTGGTCAGGACCGAGTTTGAAAAGGCCTTGGCCGGAAGAAAGGTCATAACACGGTATTTGGAATATTCGCTTCACAGCACCCCCAATCTCATGGCCGGAAGAATTACCGAGGCCATGGAGGAGCTTAGGGCCCAGGGGGCCGAGAGGGTGGTTTTGGGCTACGGGCTGTGCAGTAACGGCGTGGTGGGCCTTAATTTCGATAGCGGCTTGGTCATGCCCAGGTGCCATGACTGCATAGCCATGCTTTTGGGCTCTCCCAGGCGCTATTATGAGATGTTTAGAAAATTTCCAGGCACCTATTTTTTGACCGAGGGCTGGATCCGCAATAACGCCGATCCCCTGTCCACGGTGCAAGTTAAGTATACCCCCAGGCTTGGGGAGAAAAAGGCCCTGCGGGGCATGACCTTGGAACTGGCTAACTATAAGGCTTTTTGTTTCGTGGACAATGGGGTCGGCGATCGGGAAGCGGTCAGAGAGAGAACCAAAGAAAACTGCAAAGTGTTTAACAAAGAATTCATTGAACTGGAGAGCGGCATCGACTATTTTACCGGACTTTTGAATGGGCCCCACTCGGAGGATGATTTTTTGGTTTTATCCGGGGGCCAAAAAGTCCAAAACGAGTACTTTTATCAGATTATTTAGCCAATAAAAAAAGCGAAAATCACCAAAAAAGGGCGCCAAATGGCGCCTTTTTTGGCTTGGTCAGAGATTTTTTTACATGCCCAGCCTAAGGCGGTAGGGATAGTAATCGCCGCGGCGGATGCGATGGGTTTTCATAATCAAAGCTTCGTTGGTCCCGGTGTGGAAAATAAGCCTACGGCCTTTTAGCCCGCCCACGTCCTCAGAGACAATCTTAATGCCGTTCTTCTTTAAAATCTTCCTGGCTATCTTGACGTTTTTGCCCCCGGTGCTGCCCCATTTGTCCCCTTGTATCTCGCCTCCGCCAAAGATCTGGGCTTCCAGGTCCTCAACCCTACTACCTTGACGGCGTAATTTATTGATCAAAGCCGGGATGGCCACGTCTCCATAGTCATTGGAGGCCGAACCAAAGAAACCGCTTTTTGGGTAGAGAAAATGATTCATTCCGCCAATTTTTAGGCGCCGATCGTGAAGGCAAACGGCTACGCAAGTCCCTAGGACGGCCGAAACCATGGCTTGTTCGGCGCAGGTAAAGATCTGACCAGGGGTAATATGGTAACGAAAAACTTCTACGGCACGATTGTTTGTCATAAAAATACACCCAAATAGTAGCCTAAATAAAAATTAAAGCTAATTTGAAGTAACTTTGATTCGATCAAAAAGGTTGGGCTCCTACAAAAAATAAGCTGGTGAAGGCCTAAAATACCGAATTAACAATACGATATTTTAATCTAAACTTAGTTTTTAGGGTAATAGCCGAATTTGATCGTGTTTTCAATACCGATTATGGGGAAGATATGACCTTAAAAGCTTAGACCAGGGTTTTATTATGCGTTAAAATCAAAATTTATGTGAGTTTGGTATCGTTAATTATCGCTAAAACGATAAGGTCTGGTTTTTCCAGGACCAAAAAAAACAAAAGAAACTAGCCATTTTTGGTTCAAAACAAATATTAGGATCCAAAAATAACAAAGACTACCTTGAAAGCGCTTAAAGGTTTTTCAGGGTAGAATCCGTTTCAGTATCGCTGGCGACAATATCTTATGCCCACCTAAGCTTATATATCATGCCTCGATTGGTATTGCAAGCATAATTTTTGCTGTTTTCTAAAATTACCTCAACTTTTTTTTAAACCGTTTCTTTAAAGATAAAAATTAAGCTGGCAAAGGCTGGCTAATCCTAGTTAGACTTTAATCTTAACTAAATTAGTTAGTCAGCTAGAGACTGATTCAATGTTTTGGCCCCTTGAGGCTCTTAAGAAATAGTCGTCATAATCAAAAACAGAACATGAATCTAGACCCGAGGCAACAGCTTTATTTATTTCTCATTAAACAATAAGGCCTAAACAAGCCTGGACTCATTCGAGCCCTAAATTATTACTACTATAAATAGTAAAATTGGCTCGATGCCATCTAAAAACTAAACTTTAAAGAAAAATTATTGGATATTATCTATACCTTATTTGTAGGTATTTAATTATAGATAAATGTTATGGAGCTTTAAAAAAATCGCTTATCGTCCAAAGCCCATAAAACCCTTCAAGGCGAAAGGTAAAAAACTCTATGGGCTTTTTTGGGCCCTAGCTGATTTTTTTCAAGCTCAATGATTGGCCTCAGACTATGCCTGAAAAAAGATGGCCCAGGCCCCAACCACTTGGCCAGAGCCAAGCCCAGACCCTGAAACAAATTTTGACAAAGTTCCTGGGCCGTTAAGTCATGAAAAAACAAATCGCCTTTAAAAACAACCCTTTAAAGGTGAGCGGGACATTTACCTAGAGGTACACATCCCTATTTTAAATTTTACAGATTTTCAGCCTATATATCAAGATTATGGCCTATTTTAACCTGGCTATCTTGCTCTATCGTAAAAAGTGTCAAATTTTCACATTGATTATTCGATAGTTACCAATCAAATTTTAAGAATTTGGCCAAAGAAAAACCAGAAATCTAAGCCCCCAGCCCCAGCCCGGGCGGCTTGGCTTTTGGCCCATGAAACAAAAGCCAACTAGCCCCTGGAAGCCGGCCGCTGTTGTGGTCGATATTGGCCAAGATGAAATCTAAATTGTCAGCTTAATAGCCTTATTTTGAGTTTATAGGCAAATTGAACTTAATTTTTCAAGATAAAAAAGTCGGCCCCTTTAATGCCAAATGGCCCCGCGGCCATTTTTAACCATGGCCAGGACCAGGGGGCCAGGAAATTATTTCTGTAAGGCCAAAAAAGCTTTTGGCCAGCCGTTAATGGCAGAAGGGCGCGGCTAAACTCTGGCCAAGCCGCCCAGGCCAAAAAGCCTCGAAAAAACTTTTGGGAGCTTAGGGGCGGGCGGCCCCTGGGCGGCAAATATCCAGGTGCCCTGGTTGTCTAAGCGGATAGTGGGTAATAAATTTGCCTAGTTAGGCTGGGAATTTGATTTTGTGTCAATTAGTCAAGGATAAGTATACGAAAAGCCGGGTAGGGAAAGTTTAAGTCGCGAAAAGAATCTCAAATTGTTTTTTATTTTCATGGAAGTTCCTAGGATTGGTTTGCTCTAAAATTTGAAAAATTACGATTTTGTTGTTATAATTTATTGTCAACTTATTACG
>JAITJP010000319.1 GCA_031278835.1 Deltaproteobacteria bacterium | reverse complement strand
CCAGTTCTTGGCAAACTACCGGGACCGGGCTCGGTATGGCCATGGGTTACAACATAAGCGGAACGACTCGGGACGGGACTTATATGGATCTAACCATGAACAGTCCGCCGGCTTCCAGTAACTTAACCCCGAAAGATTGCCATTACGTCGGGGGCTCGACTAGCGGCACTTACGGTTGTGGCCAGCGAATCACCAACTTAAAATCGCAAGCCAGGATTTTTTCTTTCGGGGTTGACAGAAACGTTGAAAATTTACCCTCGACCATGTGGATGGCCGCCAAATACGGCGGGTTTAACGACCTTAACCGTAACGGCATCCCCGATCCCGGCGAATGGGAGAACCCCGACGGCACTCCGAAAAACTTTTTCCAAGCCAAAAATTTGTCGGAACTCGCGACCAAGATGGAAAACGCCTTCGTGGCCATCGCCCGTTCCATTTCCACCGGCACGGCCACCTCAGCTTCAATCAACACCGTTTTGGGCGGCGGCATCTCCATAAACACCGCTTATTATCCGCAATACGTTAACCCGCAAAACGAATCAGAAAAACTCTCTTGGGTTGGAACGGTTTACGGACTGTTTGTGGATAAGTGGGACAATTTAAGGGAAGACTCAAACGGCGATGGCCGGCTAACCTTGGCCACCGGAAACGGCCAAGGCGATTACATCGTGACCTTTAACAGCGTGAGTAACATTCTCGCTGAGGCCGATCGGCCCACCTGCTATATTGAGGGCGTGGCCATCACCCGCTGCGGTGATGCCATGGGCACCAATAAATTGCAACCACTGCCCTTACCGGATGGGGCCCCGGCCAACATACATAAGCTAAAAACCGTCTGGGATTCCGGGCGGTGGTTGGCCGAACTCGATCCCACCGGAGCTTACCTACTGACCGGTAGCCGGGCCTATGTGACCCCGGCCACCAAAGCCCAAGGAAAAAGGCTGATTTATTTTAGTTATCCGGGCTCGACCACTTTAACGCCCTTTAATAATTCGGTCCAATCCACGGCCATTTTGCAAAAATATTTGCTTCACAACAATTACGCCCTTAACTTAGTGGTGCCCAGCGGCACCCAAAACACCAAGGCCGCCTTGACTTCCAAGTTAATCAGTTACGTGCAGGGGGCCGAGGTGGCCGGCTGGCGCTCCAGAAGCGTGGACAATCCCTGGGCCACCTCACCGGCCCGGGTGGTTTGGCGACTTGGCGACGTCATTAACTCCAAACCCATCGTGGTTGGGTCCCCCTCTTCGAATTTTGACATTTTGTACGGGAGCAAAAGTTATTTGCAATACCGGGTGGCCGTCGGCTCTCGCCGGCAGGTGGCTTATTTTGGGGCCAATGACGGCATGCTTCACGCCATAAACCTAGGCCACTACGGCTCCATCTCCGAAGGCCAGGTCGGTTACGACTTAAGCCCTCCGGGCATCGCTCACGAGCTGGGGGCCGAGATGTGGGCTTACATACCGGCCTCGATCTTGCCTCATCTCCAGTGGCTGGCCGATCCCAATTACACGCACTCCTTTATGGTTGATCTTAAGCCGCTTTTGGTGGACATCAAGATCAACGGATCCTGGCGGACCGTGATTATCGGAGGACTTAGGCTGGGCGGCCGTCCCATCGAAAACCCCAACTCGGGCAGCGGCGAAGGGCCTTTTTACTCGGAAATCTTCTGTCTGGACGTGACCGACCCCGAGGTGGAACCTAAGTTTTTATGGCGATACTCCACCAGGGAACTTGGCTTATCGGTTGGCTTACCGACCGTGGTGGCCTCAAACGGTAATTTTTACGCCGTCATTCCCAGCGGTCCGGTAACCGACACGGTCGATTCCACGGGCGGCATTAACTACGGCACCAATTCACCCTATGACGGTTACAGCGATCAAAGGGCCCGGCTAATCATCCTAAACGCCGCCACCGGCACGGTCATTAACACCGGAAGCAATCTTTTGGTGTCCCCAGAGGACGGGGCTAGCTTTTTTAATGAGCCCTTCATGCCCATTGCCCAGGACACCGATAAGACCGATGAGATCTGGAACAATGCCACCGTTTACTACGGTCTGACCATTAGCCGCGACCCCAACACCTGCTTGGATCGGGGGGCCATTTACCGCCTCAGGACGGTTGATAAGGCCACTTACGCCCCATTGCCTCCGGACCAGTGGAAACTTGAGCGTTTCGTTTCAACCGATCGCCCGGTGACCGGGGCGGTCAACGGGACTTATGACAACCTTGGTCAGTTCTGGATCTTCTTTGCCACCGGGCGGCTTTGGGGCATTGAAGATTTGACGCCCTGCTCATCGGTCAACACCGCCCAGTGCAAGGAAAACCACGAGCAATATCTCTACGGCATCAAGGAAGAGCTCAATACCGATAACCGCCAGTTACTCTTTACCGATCGGACCTCCGTGGTTAACAGTCTCTTTGACGTGACCGGCATTCAAGTATTCAGTAACGGCAACGTAAAAATGAAAGACGGCACCACCGTCCAGGCTTACAGCAACTTGGCCCAGACCATCAAAAACTCCTCCGTTCCGGGCTACAAACGTAAACTCGACATGAGCCAGATACTTTTCCCCAACCAGGAACACGCCTTTGAGGTTAACTTCTACCAGCCCAAGCTGGTGGGCCTGGGTAACGGAAAATCGCTCATCTCCTTTACCACCTTTGAGCCCAAAAGCGTGGCCAGTTTCTGCGGCGAGCTGGGTAGCAGTTACATGTATATCTTGGATTCCTTTACCGGTTTAGCCAGCCCCGAGTTATACTCGATCTTTTCCAGCGAAACGCCGGTCTACTTTGACCAAACCAAAACGGCCTATCTGGTAACCGGGGGCTCCTTTACCTCTAACCAGATAAATACCGAGGTCACCGTCTCCTACACCAACCACGTCTCCATCAAGACCAAGACCGTGGACAACGAGGAGTTCGAAGAAGACCTGCCCTTGGGTTACAACGAAGTAAGTTCGGTCATCTCTTGGCGCGAGGCCGTCAACACCGGCTTCACCATTAGTGAAGACTCCATGACCCTTGGCCTGGAGACCCCGACCAACGGCGCTCCCTAATCAGCCCCTCTCCTCCCGGCCTTTTTTGGCGCTTCCCAGGGAAGCGCCAAAAGGGCCGGGCTTAAACTGGCCCCCATGGTTCTGGCCCAAAATCCCCGCCCCTAGCCCCGTTTCCTTGAATTGCCCCACAACCACAAAAGTTAGCCTGGTCGAGTTTTGATTTTTTTTCAAAGGGCTTTGGCCTTAAGGCGAAAAAACCATCTGGCCTGGGAAAATGTACTATAATGTTTTTGGAGCGGAGATTTTTTAAGCCTATTGGCGGATTTTTTTTAGCTTTTTGACCAGCCAAAGACCAAATGGGCAGATTGTGGTATAATTATCGGGTCTTTGGGAGTGACCAAAAGGCCGCTTTTTGGGCCTAAGCCTTAGGCCTGCTGGTTAAAAATTAAAGCATGGCCCGGACCCGATTTTGGGAAAACTTTTTAAAGCTTTTAACCCGACTTCTCAGGACAAAGTCTCGTTAAAATTAAATATTTTTTTAACCTATTCATTTTTAACTTTTGATTTAAACTCAAGCCAGGTAATTTAATCAATACCTAGCTTGAAATATTGGGAGAATCTATGGCCAAGGCCGTGGAAAAAGATACTTTAAGCGAATCAAAAAGCGAAGAACAAGTAACGACCATGCCTACTTATCATCATCCCTTGGAAAGACCCGTGGCCCACTTGCCGGCCAGCCGGATTAAGGCCGACCCGCCCATTTTAAGGGAAAAAGCCCAGCCCCCGGCTCCGGTAAAATCCGATTCCTTTCAGGCTTATTTGGCCGACATCAGGCGCTTTAAACTTCTGACCGCCCAGGAGGAGGAAGCCCTTTTAAATGATTACCATAAAACCAAAGATCCGGAGATGGCCAGACGGCTGGTTACGGCTAATCTAAGGCTGGTGGTCAAAATCGCCATGAATTTTCAGAGCCATTGGCTAAACAACCTTCCGGACTTGGTTCAGGAAGGCAACATTGGCTTAATGCAGGCCTTAAAAAAATTCGATCCTGGTAAGGGGGTAAAATTTAGTTACTACGCTTCTTACTGGATTAAGGCCTATATCTTAAAATACATCATGGAAAACTGGCGTCTGGTCAAGGTTGGCACCACCCAGGCCCAAAGAAAACTTTTTTTCAATCTCCGGAAAGAACAGGAAAAGCTGATCCAGGAAGGCCTGGAACCGGTCTCGGGCTTATTGGCCGAGAGGTTGGGGGTCAGCGAGGAGGCCGTCAAAGAGATGGACATGCGCATGTCCTCGGGCCGAGAAATTTCCCTGGACGCCCCGGTCACCCCAGGGGACACCAAAACTCATATCAGTTTGCTGCCTTCCAATGACCAAGGGGCTGACGATATTCTCTCCAATCACCAGATGATGAAACTGGTCTCCGAAAAACTGGATAGTTTGAAAGAGACCCTAAGCCAACGAGAGCTGATTCTCCTAAACAAAAGGCTTTTGACCGACAATCCCGTGACCCTCCAAGAACTGGGCGAGGAATTCGGGGTGACCCGGGAGCGCATCCGTCAGTTGGAAGAACGGCTAAAAAAACACATAAAAGAATTTCTCCTTAGAACGGTTCCCGACCTCAATGACCTTTAATTTTCCATTAAAGGTCATCTTCAAGGGCCTGGTCGTTTTCGATCTAAAACCACCATGTCCCAAAATTTTAATCAGAACCTGATTTTAAGGGGAGAGGCTCCTTTTAGATCGGAAAAGTTAGGCTATAAAAAATTATTAATAGTTTTTATGTTTGTTAAAGAGTTCAAGATATGGTAATATCTTGGAATTAGTTTTTGTTGCTGTAATCTTAGTTTTAATATATTAACGCAAAAAATCCCTGAGTTTACTCAGAGCCTATGGCGGAGACTTTATGGTCCCCAACTTAACGGTTACTTTACCTAGGCGCCTTACGGCCCTCTTAATCCTTGTCCTGGTGGCCACTTTGGTCTTGGCCGGTTGCAAGGGCTCCTTGGTCAACAGCTCGCCCATTGCCAATAGTTATTACTATTTCATGCGCTCCCATTATGAGGAACTTCGCCTCAAGGACAATGAAGCCGTGGCCTCCATGCTTAAGGCCGTGGAGTCTGATCAAAACTCCCCCTATTTAAACGTGGAAGCGGCCAAACTTATGAGCCGGGTCGGCCGGGTCGATGAGGCCGTGGCCTTCTCCGAAAGGGCCATAAGTCTTGATCCCGACAATATCGAGGCCAGGCTTTTAAACGCTTGGCTGGCCGCCGGTAGGGCCAATTGGGAGGCGGCCGAAAATCAATACATTGAAGTTTTAAGGATTGACCCCTTAAACGAAGAAGCCCTGTCCTACCTGGGGGCCCTTTACGCCGAAAGCGGCCGCATGGATGAAGCGGCCCAGACCTTTACCCGCCTGGGGGCCCAATCTCCAAAACTGTTTTTGCCTGACTATTACCTGGGCAGACTTGCCCAAAGACAAGCCAACCGTAAAGAAGCCATAACCTATTTTAGAAGATCGCTTAACAAAAACCCCTATTTCGTTCCGGCCATGGCCGAGCTGGCCCTTTTGTATGAACAGGAAAATCGCCTTAAAGAAGCCGAGGCCCTTTATCGGCAATTAATTAAACTGCAGCCGGAATCGAACGTGCCCCAGGCCAGGCTCTCCCATATTCTTCTAAAAACCGGTCGTAAAAGCCAGGCCCTGGAAGTGCTTACCCAGATGAGTAAATCTCTGCCCAACTCGCTGGACACCGTCCAAACTTCCATAGTAATTTCCTTGGCCTACATAGACGAAGGCATGTTTAAGGAAGCCGCCCAAGAACTGGAAGGGGCCCTGCTTAAAAACCCCTCGCACGACACGGTCAAATATCTCTTGGCCTCACTCATGGCCGAACTGGGCAATCCTGACCGAGCCGAGAGCCTCCTGGGCGAAGTCAGCTCGGCCAGCGAATATTTCGTTGACGCCAAACTTCTTTTGTGCACCATTCTTATTTCGCGCAATAAACTGCCCGAGGCCTTTAAGATGCTCGAAGAGGCCAGAAATCAAATGCCCAGCTCCCCGCAGCTGGTTTTGGCCTACGGCACCTTGCATGAGGAATCCTCAAATTACCAGGAGGCCCGGCGCGTTTACCTTAAGGCCATTAACTCTCTGCCAAAACCGGCCGAAATTTATTTCCGGTTGGGTTTCGTCGAAGACAAACTGGGTAACAAATCGGCCTGTATCAAAGCCATGCGCCAAACCATTGAAATCGATCCCAATCACGCCGAGGCCTTAAACTACCTGGCTTACACCTGGGCCGAAATGAATGAAAACCTCGACGAGGCTTTAAAATACGCCCTTAAGGCCAATTTTTTAAAACCAAATAATGGTTACATCATGGACACGGTGGCCTGGGTTTATTTCCGCATGGGCGACACCGAAAAATCCCTGCCCCTTTTGGAAAAAGCCGCCCAACTCTCCGATGAAGATCCAGTGGTCCTCGAGCATCTCGGGGACGCCCTGACCCGAGAAGGCCGGCCCAGCGAGGCCAGAAAGGCCTACGCCAAAGCCCTGGAAAAAGGCCACGATCAGCCAACCTTAATTAATGAAAAAATCCAAAAGCTCGAAAATTAATTTTTCTAAGCAAACTTCTGGCTTTGGCCAGAAAAAAACTTTTTTTTACGGTCGCCCATCGCCAAATCCAAAGGGGGCTTGCTTGAAATTAAAAAAAATCTCCCTGACCAGCTTTTTTATTCTTTTTGGGGCCATTTTTTTGGCCGGCTGCGCCGCCCTGACCAAAACCGCCCCGCCGGCTCCGATAGGCGATGAAGCTAAAGCCGAGGCTTTAAGCTTGGTTAGCGCCCTGGTTCGCTCCGGGTCTGAAATCACCACCATGGCCGCCAAGGGCTCAATTGAGTACAAAAACAACAACTCCAATCATTTTTTTCGTTTTGAGGTGGTTTCCCAAAGGCCCGCGAGTTTTTATTTCACCATCTTGGATCCTTTAAACCGCCCGGCCTATAGAATCGTCTCCGATGGCCTTAACTTAATGGCCCTGGAGTACGGCTCAAGCCAGGCCACCATTAGCCAAGACCAGACCACCATTCGTGTTTCTATTTTCCCGACCAGTTTTTCACCCTCGGATTTTATTTCCCTTTTGGCCGCCAGCCTGGTGCCCCTTCCGGTTAACGCCGAAATGGTCTCCTCTGAGCCCAATAATATTGTTTTAATGGTGGCCCCGGGCGGCCACTGGCTTTCTTCAAACTGGCTGGTCCAGGTCTCCCCAGGGCCCAATGGCCTGAGGCTTAACGGTTTTACGGCCACGGTCGGAAACGATCCGCCCACCGTGGCTAGTTACTCTCAATTCGGCCCCCTTTTGATCGAAAACCTCGGCAAAACCATTGATTTTCCCGCTCGTCTCGATCTAAGCTGGGGCAGCGGCCAGAGCTTTTTGGTCCGCTACGAAGAAGCGCGCCTAGGTTTTGAAGCCCCGGCCGAACTTTTTTCCACCAAAGTGCCCACCGGTTTTAAGGTCACCGAACTTTAGCCCCAAAACTGGCCCCCAAAGTTCGGCCAATTATTTTTTTTTCCTATTCGATTTTTTTTCCCAAGCGGCCCTGGGCCTTTTTTGCCCAGCCGCTTGGCTTAATGGTGACTTTGGTTTTTACCTTTTCTTTTCGCCAATTCCCTTTATTAAGTTTTCATATCAAAAAGCCTTTTAATATTTCAGCTATTTTTTTTTAATAAATCTTATTTGGCCCTATATTTCAAGGCTTTTTCCTTTTTCGGAGTCCTGTCATGGCGGCCAATGACTATGATTACAAAAATAAGCCCAGCCCAGAAAACCCTGACCCTTATGACCAGGACCTGGGCCTTGACAACGAAATAAGGCAAATCATCAAAGACCTAGACCAAGTTAGCTCCATGGAACTGGGTCTACCGCCCACTTACCCCGATAACCTCCCCAGCCAGCCGCCCTTGCCCCAAAAGCCCGATTACCCCAGTCAAGCCCCCAGCCCAGCCCGCCCTGACCAGGGCCTTGGCCAGGGCCCTGGCCCTGGTCCTGGTGACTGGCCCCCAGAGCCTAATTATGATGCTCCTCAGGACCTGATTGAAGCCAATAATCCGCCCTACCAAGCCTACCAGGGCCCCAATCTGGCCCCGGATACTTACCGCATCCCTGGGGCCACCCCGCCTCCGGTCTATCCCCTAGGCCAGCCCAGGGAAGCCCTGGAGCCTTTTTTGGCCCAGCCCAATAATCCCGAAGCCTCTTGGCCGAGCCAGGCCTTTCCAGGCCCGGCTCAGGGCCCGCCGCCATCTGAGCCATGGTCGCCGCCGCTCCGGCCGCCGGCTCCAAACCCGGCCCCGCCCTTGGCCCCACCCTTGGCCCCACCCTTGGCCATGAGCCCCCGGCCCCCGGCTCCAAGCCCTCAAGGGGCTTACGCCCAAACGGGAGTTTTGACGGCCAAAAACCCGGTGCCGGTACCCAGGCCCCCGGCCCCGCCGGACAACACCTTGGTTTTGACCGATAAGCTGGATTTTAACCACGACAAGGCCAACGATATCATTGATTTGATCGACGAGGTGGACGAGGAGGCCCCGGCCAATTATCTTTCCGACCAAACCAGGGTCTCTGAATTAACGGCCAGGGAACTGGCCCAGCTAATCGAAGCGGCCGTGGCCAGGGCCTTGATTAAGGCTGGAAAAAATTAAATGGCTTTGGCTCAAAACAATTATTTGCATTTTGAGCTCCTTTTTTGGTAATTTCCTATATTCAATCCAGCTTGTCCGGTCGGTTTTTTCTGACCCAGACCATAAGCCGGAAAAGGGAAAGCCCAGCCCCGGCTGATTGTTGACCGGGCTTTTAGATAACCGAAAAAAACAGGCCTCGCTAGTTGGCCCCAAACCCCAAAGCCCCAGGCTAAGCCAGCGGCTAGTTGAAAGTTATTATGGCAAAACAGGTACCGATTAAAAGTCTTCTGCGCTCCAATGACGCTTTTCTGTCAACCTCCGATAAGCTCTACCACTACTTTAAAAACAACAAAGGCAAAATCTTCATAATTATCGGGATAGCCTTGGCCATATTTTTGGCTTTTTATATCGTAAAATCCCTGCACGATTCCAGGTTGGCCAAATCTCTGGAGGCCTTCCATAAGGCCAATACCCTAAGCGAGCTTGACCAGCGTTACCAAGCCCTTCAAGCCGTGCGGCAGGATTACGCCGGCACCAAGGCGGCCAGGCAAGCCGCCTACGCTTTATTGAATAGTTATTTGGCCCAAGCCGATCTCGAAGAAGCCCTGCCCCTTTTGGATGAAATTTTAAAAAGCCTTGACTCGTCCGAACAATCGCTAAAGCCTTTATTGCTGACCACCCAAGCCGGTTTGTTTGAGCAAATAGGCCAATTGGATCTGGCCCTTGATTCTTACCGTTCGGCCCTGGCCCTAATCGACCGCGGTCAAATCAACCCCCAGGAAGCCCCTTACGTGGCCGAACTTTACTCTTCCCTGGGACGGGTTTACATGGCCCTGGGACGCTTTGAAGAAGCCAAAAAAGCTTACCAAGACATTCTCCTGCGCACCCCCAACAGTTACCGGGCCTACACGGCCCAGGTCAAGCTCTCCCAGCTCCAGGAAATGCCCCTCGAAGGTGACTCCGAGGCGCCCGAAGGTGACCTTGAAGCCGCCCCGGCGGACGACTCAAGCCCAGAAGCCAGCCCCGCCACTAGCCCCGAGGCCGCTGGCCCCGAGGCCACTGGCCCCGAGGCCGAAGCGGAAACTACCCAAGCCAGTCCTGGAAATTAATCTCAAACCAATTGAGTTTAGACTCAGTCTTGGCCAAATAAAAAAACTCCTGGTTTAGGAACCGAACTTACTTTTTCACTAAATTGAGGTCAAGCCGAGATGGCGGATGAAAAAAACGGAAATTTTAACGACCAACCCGAAAAAGCCCAAGACGGCCCTCCGGAGGTTGACTTAAGGAACCATGATCACGTGCCAGATGATCATGGGCCAGATGACTTAGCCCAGGGCCCAAAATTCACCTCCGACCTAGACCCAGCCAGTGAGGCCGGCCCAAGTTATTCGGACCATTCCGGGCCCGGCCTTGACTTTGAGGGTTTGTCTACCCAAGACGACCCCTTGACCCAAGGCGAGGCTTGGCCAGGCCCTGGAGACGACCAAGATGACAGCCATGATGACGGCCATGATGACGGGGCTGACCTGAACCAGGGACCTGGGGCCCTGTCGGTAAAAAACCACGACGACGACCATAAGCCCACCGCTCCAGGCCAAAAAGATTTTTATGAAGAAAGCCTACCCAATGAGCCTTTACTCACCCCGGGCCTGAAATACGCCATTTTGGGCGTTTGTTTCATCTTGATCGTGACTTTAATTTATTTCATCATAGCCAAACCCCAAAGGCCCAGCTCCCTGCCGCCCGCCTCCCAGACCCAGGAAATGGTCAGCTCACCCGAGGAAATCGCCCTAAGCGAAACAGAAGCCGAGGAAATCCCTTCTTCCATCAGGGCGGGCAGCTTGGAGGTCGGCATTGGGCCCATCAAAACTCCTGAAAGTTTAGCCGCTACAGACCAATCTCTCGAAAATTTACTAAACACCCAAGTCGATCCCAGCTCGACCTTACCGGGCGGTTGGAACTTTGCCCCACCCACGGAAAGCGCCCCTGAGGCCCAAGCGGCCCCAGCCCTTGACCCCCCAAGCGCCGAAAGCCTGGTGGCCGACTCGGGAGCGCCTCAAAGCCAAGCCGCCCAGGCCCCGGCTCAGGCCCCGGCTCAGCCCACCGAGAACGCCGAGCTTAGCCCGGCTGACCAAGTTCCCGACCAGGCCCTTGAATTAAGCCCCACCGTGCCCCAGGCCCCCGAAGTTACCATCATCGAGGCCAACGATTCCGGCTCCATGATCTTGGCCCCTGACCAGGTCCCTGACCAGGCCCCTAACCTTACTACCGACGCGCCCCCCAGGGACGCCCCAGAGGCGGCCCCAGCCAGCGCCCTAATTGAATCCGAACAATCTCTGGAAGAATACTTTCCCGGCGACGAAAAACTGCCCCTGGTCTCGGAACTCGTTTCGACCGAAATAGTCGAACCGGCCGCCCCGGCCCCTGAAATAGCCCCGGCCCCCAAGGTCGAAACTCCGGCTCCGGCCGTGGAAAGACCGCCAGCTCCCAAGGTCGAAACACCGGCCCCGGCCCCGGCACCAGCCCCGGCCGTGGAACGACCGCCAGCTCCCAAGGTCGAAACCCCGGCTCCGGCCCCGGCCCCGGCTCCTAGCGCCCAAGTCGCCCCAACTCCGGCGGCCCCAGAAACGGTGACGGAAACTTCCAGGCCCGCTGAAAACCTTCTCTCCTCGTTTTGGGTGGCCAATTTACTTTCAACGCCCAGTAAAGAAGAAGCCGACCTGGCTTGGAATAGATTACAAGCCCAGAAGGCCACCGATATTTTGTATCGTTATGAAGTGGAAATTGAGGGCACCAATCAGCACCGTTTGAGGCTGGGATTTTTTCCAGACACGGCTTCGGCCCAAGCGGCCGGAAAGGAACTGGCCCAAAAAGCCGGTTTGAAAGAACCTTGGATAGTCAGGCCCACCGTGGCCGAGTACGGCCAATACAATGTCCAAAAAGTTTCCAATCTCTACGCGGTCAATATCTCCTCCACGCCTGACAAGGCCGAGTCTGAGGCCATTTGGGGGCTTTTGAATCAAAGCCAGGGCTTAGAGGCCCTTAAAAAAATTCAGGGCCAAAACCCCCAGAGCGCCTTAAAACTCTACAGAACGGAAACGACCGTAAACGAGGTTATCCAGTATAGAATCAGACTGGGCTTTTTTGATTCCAACCCCGCGGCCGTGGCGGCCGGAACGGAACTGGCCCAAGCCGCTTCATTAAATCAATCCAGGATTGGCCAACCCTGGGCGGTCAGACCCAACCAAAGCGAGGTTGAGGCTAATTTGAAGTAAGTATTTTTGGCTCCCTGGGCCGGCCGGAGATTTTTTTTTAAATTAAAAAAAAAATCAAACGGCCCTGGGGGCCAATGGTAGCAAGGCGGACTGGTAAAAAGCCAAATGGTTAAAAGGCCAGAGTATTACCTGCCAAATCTAAACCGGATCCTAGGGAGGTTCCGTTTGACATGAATAATCCCCAGACCTTTGAAAAGCTTTTAAATGCCTTAACCGAGCTTGATTATACAAGTAAATTAAAGCTAATCCATTTTTTGACCGAACAAGTCAGAAAAGAAGAAGAAACTCTAAACAAGCAAAATATGCCCGGCACCAATTTGATCGGTAACGCCCTGACCGAGGAGGAAATAGCCACTTACGTCGATTACATCGGCACCAGACTATTAAAATCCAGACCCAAGAAACTCAAGCAACTCCTAAATTTCATAAGATCCATGTTTCAGTTTAAAGGCGGCATCTCGGATCATGACGTCTTGGAGATAATCAATAAACTCAATCAAAAAAGCCTGATCACCATTGACGGGAACAATGTTTCCTATTCCGGGGCTGAAAATACGGCCTAGATTTTCGCCTCAAAAAAAAAAAAAAAACAATTTTCTGGCCGCTCAGATAAACCAAGCCCAGACTTGGTTTATCTGGGCGGCTTTTTTTTGTTTAGGGGCTTTTGGCCAGTAACGACTAAAAAGGCCGCCAGGGGCTCTAGGAGGCCCTAGGCCCTTGAGCTGGTATAAAGAGTGCCATGGCGAGGTCAAAAGCCCGTGGCCGGGCGATTTGACCCCTTTACGGGCAAATTTCAGAGGGGGCTGAAGTCCAGTTTGGGATTTTGCCCAGACCAGATAAATAGTTTTTTAATTTTCTCCTTTTGGCTTGGTGGGGGCCGCTAGAGATTTAAAAATAAAAAGTAAATTTCAAGAGGGGCCAGGAGAAGCCGGCAAAAGGCCTCCTAAAAATAATATTTTAGCCTGGGAAATCAAATAATTAAGCCTATGATTAGCCTCGGATTAAAGAAAAACCACCCCTTGTGGCCCTGGGGACTAAAAATTCTTCTTGCTATTGCGACAAAATTTCGATAAGATTTTGTTTAACCAAGGGTTGATTTTGAAATCAATCCCGCAAGGGTCGATTCAATCTCTGGTTTTTATCTGACTTGTTTATTTGTACCCAGCGGTCCACGGTATTTTGGTTTTTTTTAAGTGTTTTGAATGGCTAAGTTGAGATTTAATTGCCGAAAGGCTTTGTTGGAAGCGGCCATAGGACTGGGTCGATTTTTTCAAACTCTGACTTGAAAAAAAAAATCAAGCCTGGTTTTTTGACTCGTTTTCAACCAAATTGTCTTTAAAATAGAAATGGTAAAAGCGAGGTAATTATGGTTACCACCATGGCCAAGGCCAAAAAAGGCCAATATTGCGTCATCAGAGAGCTTAAATGCGAGCCCAGCTTTTGCTCCAGGCTTTTGGCTCAGGGCTTGACCCCGGGCACGACCGTTGAGATTAAGCAATGCGGTGGCGGCTTGCCGATTTTGATCCAAGCCCGAAACTCCACCCTGGCCGTCACTCACCAGGAAGCCAATCAGATTAGCGTGGAAACGTTTTAGGGCCAGCCTTTGAAGCCTAAAATTTCCTTTGGCCGCCTTGCTTCGGGCCAAAACTGATGGCTATGGCCATTTACGCCGTTAGTTGGTAAAAATTTTTAAAAAGGGACCTCAACCAAACGAGGCCCCTTTTTTTTATTTTATTTGGCTAGGCGCCATTGATTTTTTGAGTTAATTTTTTTTAATCGCCCGATTGCCCGGCGCCGGACTGGTGGCCAGGTCTGGTTAATTAAATGGCT
>JAITJP010000248.1 GCA_031278835.1 Deltaproteobacteria bacterium | reverse complement strand
CGCAATCCTGTAACGCAAGCGGTCAATTAAAGCTTCACTATGAGTTTCAACAATACATTGTTTATCCGATAAAGCCATTGAAAGAAAAAAATCGCCGAGAAGAGACTGAACCTTTGGATGCAGATGGAGTTCTGGCTGCTCAATCACGAGTATTGAGTTTTGATTTGCCAGTAGGCCCATGAGTAGGATTGGCAAAACTTGACTGACCCCAACACCCACATGATTGAGGCCATGTTGGTCCGCGGAATGAGGTATTCTAACCTTTAACTCGTGCCCCCAATTGCCTTTGTCAATTGTATTGACAGTATCTGCGATCCCCATATATTGTAGCCAGTCAATAACCGCTTCTTCAAGAGTGCACTGAACCAATCGGACATCAATTTGATCCTTAAAATGATTAGACGGAATGTATTTAATAGTATCTTTTTTATGAATATCAAAAATAAAAGCTGAATTCTCGCCTTGAGTGCCTAAGTCGTAAAGGTCGACAGATGGGGTCAGAGGGTATAAAGACTTTGGGGCAACTCTTACTGGACCGAGATAACTCACATTAGAGATAAAATTTTTTATATAAAACTGGCTTTCACCTAAGTTTAGTGAAAGAGAACATTTTTTAATACAATATTTATTAAATAGTGGTTCTTGTGATACTAAAGCGTAGTAAAAATAATTTCTAAGAATTATATTTTTTTTACTGTAATATCTCCAATGGGGCCCACTTATGTTCCAAAGGCCACGACGTAACTTTGAGCGATCTTCTTCAGAGAGCTCGTAAAGATTTTTTAGCCATTCATATACAGTCTGAGAACTGGGCAAGTTAACTGATAAAGAATGCTCAGAGGGAACGTGAGTAAATGAATTTGTATTTTTTAAATAAATATTATCAATTTTTAAAAAATTATGAATAAAATCATCAAAACAAAGAATTTTTGTGTTTAAAATATAATAAGGTAATTTTTCAAATTGTCTATACCCGATAAATTTTGCGCATACATTGTGAAGCTCTCTATAAAAAAAATATACTAAATCCTCAGTTTTATCATCAATTTGTTTCACGACGTATACAAGAGAAGATGGAAGAAAATGTTCAAATTTACAGCCGATTACACTGGATAAAAATGGTGAATATGCTATTTGTGCTTTAGAAATCTGGTCTAATTCTACAGAATAAGATAAAAATTGACGTATATTTTCGTTTAATATGCTAATATTATAAGTTTTGCTTATATTTTCAATGGTATCGGTTGATGGCCTAGCAGATATATATGAAATTTCTTCCTCATTATTTCGATTTGTGGTTACACAGGATAGACGAGTGTTAAAAAGCTTAGGTTGGATCTGGAAAAATTCCGGATTGGAGCTTGAAGTATCTAGACCAAAAGAGATCTCGCAAGATATTTCTTTAAGACCATTGTAAGAATATGTTTTATCTTCTTTCATTTTCTTAAAATAATTATAATAATCACTATACTCAGAAATATTACTGGAAAATTTAATATCAATTTGATCTAACTTTGAACCATTGGACTTTATATCATTAAATTGGCCTAAACTAGCAAGAGAACCATTTAATACAATAGAACGAGATTCGACTTTATTAGTTAATGTCTGGGCCACGAGAAGAATGGTTTGGATAAACGAACTCTTTCCGCTACTGTTAGGTCCAGCGAAAACGGTGAGTGGGGCAAAATTAAGCTCAGTTTCGTTACGAATGGACTTAAAATTGCTGACGCTCCACTTAGTTATCATGGCTTTCATTCCTTGAAAAAAGGCAGTAGGTGAATGATAGTAGCGGTAAGATAGAAGTCGTGTAAGATAAAACTTTAACTATGATTATGGTTAATATTAATTTTAACAAGATTTTTTCGTTTTTATCTAAAAATGTATATTCTTGGTAAAAGTCCTTGACAAACCTGGGACTTTTGTTCCAGGACAATAATGGGCTGGGATTTAACCTGTGGTCGTGGCGGTGAATCGTTATTTTTTAACATCTCTTTGGATTTTAACACGACAAAAAAAACTTTGTCAAAATTTTTACGTAAAATTTTCTTTGAAAATCCGTCAAAATAATTAAAACATAGCGAAAAAACTGGTTTTTTTGCCAAGAGATTTTCTTTGGTGGAGTAGGCTTTATTTTACTAAGGCCGTCACTATATGAACTATTGTCTAACCTTCAAGGCCCCATAGGGAAGGGTTGGCTTCAGGCGACTTTCAAAAAATGAAATCGTGACTTGTCTATCCACTTATTTAATCAAAAAGTCTAATATACTCTATGTATTTTTGAAACTTATGACCATTTAGGGTAATTGATTGGCTGGCTAATTGAAAAACTCGGCCAGGACTTTTTTGTAGTTCTCCCGATAAAAATCTTTCACTTCGATAGCCATCTCTAAATTTTGAAGGCTTAAATTATCACAATTGTGGTCTTGGTTAGGGGATCAAAGGCCGGATCGTGGATGAGCTATTTTAGGCCGGCCCAGCTGCCTTGGGTCAGCTGGACGGGCCTGTGCCGGGCCGGCTGGGTAAATTTAAGGGAGTTTAATTTTAAAAAAAAAGTCTGGGCCTTCATCGAAAATGGCCCCGTAAGCGGTCAAAAATGCCCCCTGGTGGCTTTTCTGGGCTTGATTGGGGGGGCTAAGCGGTCTTAGGGGCCCCTGGGGCCCAAGGCCGGGCTTTAGGCTTGAATGAAAAAATGAGTAAAAGCTCACAGGGTTGTTTATTGACCGGGTTAACAAAGGGTGCGACTGGGGGGTTAAATAATTGTGATTGGCTGAAAAAAAGTAAATTGTAAATATAGATGGAAAAAATAATGAAAAAATGGTTTTTTGTCCAGAGATTTAATTTCTCTGGGAGAGGTTTTTTTTATTGGAGCCGGCCCTCAGCCTGGTGGTCGGTTTTTTGGGGCCAGGGTTTAATTGGCCTTGGCCCATCGGGGCGGCTTGGGGGAAAGGCGGTAAAAGGGAAATAGTTAATGGGATTGGTAACTCATTTAATCAAAGGGGCCGATAAACTCCACGTGGTTTTGGAGCCAAGGGCCCGAAATGGTTAATTAAAGAAGTCAACAATGACTTTTTCGAAGTTTTCTAGGGACAGGGGCTCCACTTCGATGGGCACCTCGATGATTTCGAAGGCTTCCAGGATCTCCAGGTCGGTCAGGGGCTCAAAGCCGGGATCGAGGACCAGGATGCGATCGTAGCGGCCGAAGTTTTGCCTAAAGTCGGTATTGTCCCAGCCCAGTAGGGCCCGCATACCCTCGGGGGCGAACCAAGCCCGGCGGATCCAGGACGGGGTGATGACCATGGTGCGGCCTTGTTCCAGTTCCCTGAGTTTTTCCAGGCCTAGGATGGCTTCGAGGCAGTTTTTGAAATTTAGCAGGGGTAGATTTTTCTCCTTGGCTAGATCGCTCATTTGGGGCAAGCAGCCGTTTCCAATGAGCAGCCTTAGGTCTTGGGGGCCTTTTTCAGCCTCCTCGGCCAGGGCTTGGCCCAATCTTTGTTCCAAAATGTTCATGTCATTATGGAGACCGGCCTGGAGCCATTTGGCCCGGGTTTGGATCTCCGGGTGACGGGACAGGACCCACTCGATCTCGTCTCGAAAAATATCGCAACCAATGAAAGCTATCATGAAATTCTTCTCCCACGCTGCCCGTCCGCGGCGGCGGACCGGCCAGTCTCGTTTGATGATTGGGGAAATTTGGCCCCCCAAGATGGCCTGGCTTGATGATTTTTTTATTAATTTACCACAAATGGTTTGGGTCACTGGTAACAGATACTACCAAGGTTAACCTTAATCGGGGAAAAAGTGGGCTAAGTGGGGCCGGGTTGGCGGGACAGAAAAAAAATATTTTTTTAGGGGCAAGGGGCTAAAAAGTTCTAAGGGGCCGGTCAGTCAAAAAGCCAGGCTGACCCCCTGTCGAAAAAGGCCCGGTAAACGGTCAAATTGGGCCCCAGGCGGCCTTTGGGCAACCGATTGGGGATGAAAGGAGGGGGAAAGCTCTCCGGGGCTTCTGGGGGCCTTTACGGGCCTTTTGGCCGGGGCTGAGAAAAAAGGCCGACCTAGGGGCTTTTTACCGTCCCTGGGGAGGCGGCTAGTAGTCTTTTTTCCAACCCAGGCCCACGCGGTTGGAAGTGGGCGAGGAAAGGCTTTGCAGGGAGATGTTGGGAGTCAGTTCCACCTCCACCCGGACGCCGGTGGTATTGTCGGTAAGGTTTTGCTCCAAGCCAACGTAGATATTGTCGCCAATGTAGCGGCCGGCCTCCAAGGTGGTGGTGTCGGTGGACTGGGAGTCTTTGTCAAGATTTAGGTTGTCGCGGAAAGTGTTGCCGCCCAGGATACGATTGGAACTGCCATCGTTGGTGTCGCTTAAGCGCAAAACGCTTAGGCCCAGAACGTCGCGCATGGTGGTTAGGACCTGCAGGCCAATGTCCCCACCCAGACCGGCCATGACCCTGAGGCTGTTAGCCAGTTGCAAGGCCTCCATGCGGCTTAGTTGCGAGACTTTTTTGCCAAAAAGGACTTGGGAAAGCACCTCATCGGAAGGGTAGGGCGGCTGACTGGTTAAGGTCAAAACCGGTCTTTGGACAAAACCGGTCACTTTGACGTTGGCCATTAGGGAACTGGTCTGTCTGGTCAATTCGACGTTTAAGGAGGGGTTTATTCTGGGGCTGTTCATAAACCTGATGTCCCCGCCGGTAAACTTAAACTGTTTGGAGAGTAAATCAAAGGTGCCGTTTAGGGGCTTAAGGGAGCCGTTTAAAAGCATTCGCCCAAAGGGGTTGGTGATATTTATGTGGCCGCCCCATTCGCTATCCAGGCCCTTGCCGCGAATAAATATCTGTCTGGGCAGATCCAGATCCAAGGCCAGGCTGGGCCCGTAAGAAACTCGGGTGAGTTTTTCCTGAAGATCGAGCGTGGTGATGGAACCGCCGCCCCTAATCATGTCCAGATCAATCACGGCTTGCTCGACCACGACTTTGGCGCTTATGCTCAGGGCCGTGAAAGGACCGTCCAGGTGAACCAAGCCGGTTATGATGGCCGTGGAATCGTCCCTTCTTAAGGGCGAAAGGCGTCTTAGCTGACCCCGGACGGAAATGGAGGGCGGCGAGGCGAAGGGTTTGACCGTCCCTTCCAGGGAGAGTTTACCTTCGGCGCTGTCGCTGGCCTCCAGTAAGAGCCTTAAGTTTCCGTCGGCCTGATCGTGGATCTCCATGTTGATATGGGAGACCAATAAGCCCAAGACCAGATCTTGATATTGCCCGTTGGCCAAGTAAGCGTTGACTTTGGGCTTGGGCGATCGGGCCGAGCCCTCGATTTTAAGATCCAGATCCAGCTCCCCGGTCATGGTCCGATCGGTTAGGCCAATTAAGTTCCAAAGGGGAGAGAGGGGCCCTTTCCAAGTCATGGCCGCCGAGAGGGGCCCATCCAGGTCGGGCTTAAAAAATTTCCCGGCCGGGCTAAGCGGCAAGCGGTAATTCAGGCTGATGGTTTGAAGCCTAGTTTGGTTTAAGGTGATCTGGCCGCTGACCGCCCTGGGCTCAAATTTTCCGTTGGCCGTCAGGTTTAAGATTTTGGCCAAACTTTCCAAGGCCGGGGGAGCCGTCAATTTCGCGGTCAATTCAAAGGAACCAAGCCCCGATTGGTCATAGTCCAGGGTCAGGTTGGCCTGGCCTTGGGGGACTTGGTCAGACAAGCCCGAGAGATTGTCGAAATTAAAATCAACCAGTTTGGCCTTGATGTTTAAAGGTTCCAAAGATCCGGAAAGGTCCACCGTTCCGCCGCGGCCCATGGAGATGACCGTTTGGCTTAGGCTAAGCCCCTCCATAAAGTTTATGGTGACCGGCTGATTGAGTTTTAGGCCGCCGGGCAGTTGAGGAATTGAGGCCAGTTTTAGGTTTTCTATGAGCCCCTTTCTTTCGACCAGATCGGCCTTTCCGGATAAGGCCAGAAGTTCGGGGCCATTGGTGGAGAGTAGTTCGACTTTAAGCTCGGCCGTGCGCCCGTCCCCCTGGCCTTCGATGGTGGCCTTGGAAATACCGATCGGGCCTAGCTGGCTTGGCCCGGCTTTAAGTATTAGCTGGTAATTTAAGGCGCTCAAATAATCTTTGGCCTCAAGATCCAAAACCAAGCCCTTGAGGTGAAGATCTTGTCCCATACGCAATTCGGGCAGATCCAGTTTGACCTGGGCCGAGTTTTGATGGCTCTCGGAGGGATCCAGACTAGCCTCCAAGCTGGCCGGAGAACCGGACAAATCCAAGCCGGTTAAGGCCCCCACGGTCTGCCAATCTCCGACCTTAAGTTTCAATGAGCCCCTGGGCTTGGGAACGGAGTCTGGTCGTAGAGAGAGGCTCAGGGCCGGACTTTCAAGATCCAAAAGTTCTTTATTGGGACCGGCCGATAAGCTTAGGTTTTTTAGGCTAAGGTCCATGGCCAAAGTGGGCTTGGGTCCGGAATTTTCGGCTAAAAGTTGTCTCTGGCTGGGGGCCAAGGCCGGATCCGATCCGGCCGGATCGGCCTGGGGGGCTTGATTGGGCCAAGCAAAGTCAAAGTCAGTGGCAAGGTCTAGGGGCCCGGAGGCGAAAGGGCCGGTGGTTAGGGTCAAATGACCCCCGGCCCCTTGAAAATTGGGCAGACCCAGAACTTGGCCTTGGTAGGCCAGATTGAGGTCGGGAAAATCTTCTTTGGGGCCCACCAGCTTGGGACTATTGACTGTCAAGTTAATCGATAATTTAGCCAAGGGGCCCTGGGCTTTTAGGCCTAAGCTGACCGGGCCGCCCCAGGGCGAGGCCAAAAGGTCAAGTTCGCTTAGGTTTATGGTGGTATTTAAATCTAAAATACCGGTTGAGTTTTGACTTAATTGGGTTTTTAAAGCTAATGAACCTGATTTTTTACTTTGGCTACCTATTAGGGCTATGAGCGTGGGCCAAAGTTGACTGTCTTGGCTAAGGGTAAGATCAAGGTTGGCTTTTTTACTCTGGTTGGGCTCAATAAGGCCCGAGGCTTTAAGGGAAAGACCGGTGCCGGTTAGACTAAGATCTTTTATTTCCATTTGGCCGTCTTGGGAAGCCAAGATCAGATCATAGTCAAAGCTTAGCCAAGCGGAGGGCTCCTTTTCCAAAAGGCCTGGCTTTGGGGCTAAGTTGGGGGCCGAGGGCGGCAGGGCCGGGTAAGCCGCTGAGGGAAAAAGGGGCACCTCGCTATCGGACGGGGCCGATTCAGAGGCGCTTTGCTCCGATTGGGCTTGGTCCTGGGGGGCGGTCTTTTTGGGCTGGGCCAAAGCCGCGGCCAGGCTTGGCGCGAAAGCCATTTGGCCCTTTCCGGTCAGGGTAAAACCCAGATCGGTTATTAAAAAATCCAGGCCCTGGATGGAGATTGAGGCCTTGGGCGCCCCTATGGAGAGATGGCCCTTGATTGATTGGCCCTCCAAATCAACTTGGCTCAAAATTTCCAAGTCTCGGCCGATCAGATCGAATATCTGGTCCGGGATGGGCAGGGGGGCCTCGGGGCCCAGCTGGGCCTCGAGGGCCAGACCCAAGGAACGATTGTCAATCAAATCTTCTTTGATGGTGCCGTGTTTTCCGGCTATGGAGAGTTTGGCCGTGGCCAGGTAGGTGAGGGGAGATTCGGAGTTTGGGTCAGAGCTGGGGCCCAGGGCCAAGCTGGCCTGGCCTTCCCAGCCAGAGAGGGGGCCCTGGCCCTTTAGGCTCAGGGACCAGGCCGGCCAGTCGGGGCGATTTAGTAGGTAAGACAAGGGGCCGCCGGGGCCGTCTCGGGCCGAAAGGAGGATTTTTAACTGGTCCGGGGCCCCTCCTTGGCCTTGGCTCAGGGCGGCGGTCAGCTCCAGGCCTCGGTCGGTGTCGTCTAGCCAGGAAGTGGTCAGCAGGGCCGAAATGGCCCCATCGGTCAGGCTAAAGTTACCTTTAAGATCAAGTTTGCCCAAAGTGGGGTCCTTTGACTGGGGGGCCAGAACCTGGTTAGCCAAAAAGCCGGAAAGGTCAAAGCGGGCCTTGAGGTTTATGGGCGGTAAGCCCGACGAGGATTGGTCGGTTTTTGGTGAGGGGGCTATTTCCGGGCGGCGCTCAAGCTTAAGGCCGCTCAGGTTTAAGGCGGTAACTTCCAGTAGGCCGCTTAATAGGGAAGCCGGCTTAAGCTTAAGCTCCAAACGATCGACCTGGGCAAAGCGGCCCAGTTTGT
>JAITJP010000240.1 GCA_031278835.1 Deltaproteobacteria bacterium | reverse complement strand
TGTCTTGGGCCTTTTCTCCGTTTTCGCCCTTATAGGCTCGGGCGAAAGTCTCGCTTAGGATGGAATACTGCCAACGGGTTAAGCGGTCGCGCTCGTCTAAGATCGTGTCCACCAATTGGCCAAAGCTATCGGGGTGTCTGGCCAAATAGTCGGTAATGCCACAACTAATGGCCTCAATCATGCCAAGTAGGGTTGGGCGAGAAGCCAGAACGATCAGGCGGGTTAGCGGGGATTGGCGATGGACCTCGGAGCCCAGGGAGTGGTCAACCAAAAGGTTACTGTCGGCCACCAAAAAATGGAGACTGTTGGACTTAATAAAAGACAAAACTCCGGAGATATTTTCCACCACCTTGACCTGAAAACCCTCTCTTTCAAGGTCCAGGATTAAGGGCTTTAAAAAAGCTGGGTCCCGGTCAACGATAACGATACGCATAGGCCGCCGATTGTTCCTCTCGAATGTTAGTTATTAACTTAAGCCATCGTAATTATTCAACTGGGGGCCTTGGGCCATTAAATAAAACTCCCCATCCCCAGAGCTACGAATTATGAAATCAATTGGTCAATCAAGTTTTTCCTTCTAAAAATGGCCACTGGCTTTGTCCTAAAAAGCCAGGGGCCATTTTTTAATCAGGCTTTAGGCCACTTTGCCAAATTTTGCTCTTATTTAAAACTGTTTTAAAGAAACTTTTTTGTAAGTAGGTTAATTTTTACTAACGATAATGAGAATTTAAGCTTTTAAAACTAACTCTATAAAATATTTTTTAATTAATTCTTAAATCAAGTCATATTTCCCTTGTTTTAAAAATTAATTACTGTTAAAATTTCTGATAAAATAGAGTTAAGCTACTAAAAATGCCTTTTAAGAAACAAAAATTGATTACGGGTATTTAAGAAATCTAAAAATTCTTAGCTATTTAAAGAATTCTAATTAACCGATAGTTATGGTCTTTAAAAATATCAAAGCCAACTACTAATTAGTACTCACCAAAGCCAAGCCTTGACGAGGGCCAAGTAAGATAATAGATTTTACTTGATGGGCACAAATAAATCAACCGTCGGCTTAATATCCTTGGCCAAATCCAAGACGGAGATCACTATTTAGCTAGCCCGGTCAGCTGGCCCCAGGGGCCTTGGCCAAACTCCTTTCATCATGGTTTAAAGCCTGGCCCAGCTGGCCGGCCCCTTTCCCTTTTTGGCCCAAAATATGGCTCCCTTTTAGCCTTAGGCCTCATAAGCAAAACCTCGCCCTTGGGGCTAGCCTGGGCTAGCCCCGAAAGCGAGGTAAGCGGGATAAAGGTTTTTATCTCTGGAACAAACCAGGGCCTAGGCCTTGGGTTCTTCCATGGGGCTGACGCTTGGCGGCCGTTCCTTGATGGACTTGCGGCCGTACAAATCCGAGCCTCGCCAGTGATGGAAGACCTCGCGGGTTTTTTGGAACATGGCGTAGACCAGGGGGATAATGATTAGGCCCACGGTTGAGGCGGCCACCATGCCACCAAAAACGCAGACCGAGACGTTTTGCCGGCTAGCCGCGCCCGGTCCGGTGGCCAGGACCAGGGGCAGTAAGCCGGCCAAAAAAGCCATGGAAGTCATGATGACGGCCCTAAACCTTAGGTAGGCTCCGTTGGCGGCGCTCTCCTTGATGGTTTGACCTTCTTGACGGGCTTCTTTGGCAAACTCCACGATTAGAATGGCGTTTTTACTGGCCAGGGCGATTAGGGTGATTATGCCGATCTGGACATAGAGGCCCATGCTTTGGTTGGCCAGTTTTATGGCCAACATGGCCCCGTAGATGGCCGCCGAGATGGAGACCAAAACGCCCAAGGGGATGGTCCAGCTCTCGTAGAGGGCCACCAAAAACAAATAAGCGAAAAGAAAGGAGAGCACGAAGAGGATGGTGGTCTGACCGGCCGATTCTTTTTCCTGGTAGGTGGATCCGGTCCACTCGTAACCGATGTCGTAGGGCAGGCTCTCGGCGGCCCGTTCCATGGCCTCAATGCCCACGCCCGTTCCTAGCCAGGGTTTACCGCTACCCATGATGGTGGCGCTGCGGTAGTTATTGTAACGGGAGATGTTTTGCGGCCCGGTGGACAGGGTCACCGTCACCAGCGATGACAAGGGTACAAAGGCCCCGGAACTGGATTTGACGTGGATGGCGTAGATGTCGTCAACGTTTTTACGGCTTAAATCTCCGCCCATGATCTTAACTTGCCAGCTGCGGCCCCGGTAACTAAAGTCATTAACGTAGTAGCTACCCAGATAAAATTGCAAAGACGAGAAAATATCCGAGATGGGTACGCCCATCCTAATGGCCTTGTCGCGATCGACATCGACGTTTAAGACCGGGGTATCGGTATTAAAAAAGGTAAAGGCCATCAACATGGCCGGGTCCCTCATGGCCGTGCCAATGAATTTTTGGGCTTCCTGGGCGAAAGCCGCGGCCTCGCGCCCGGCCAGATCTTCAAGTATAAACTCAAAACCGCCGACCGAACCCAAGCCCATGATCGGGGGCATAACAAAGGAGACGCAGGTAGCTTCGATGATTGAAGATAGCCTGATGTTGGCTTGATTGGCCATGTAAGTGATTTGGGTCTCCGGGGTGGTTCGTTCTTCATAGGGTTTTAAGCCAACGAACATAAAGGCGGCGTTATCTTGGATACTGAAGTTGACCACGTTAATGCCGACAATGGCCATGGTGTTTTCGACGCCTTCAATTTGGGAGACTATTTCTTCGGCCCTAATCAAAATTTCTTTGGTTTTGTTAATCGAGCTGCCTTCGGGTAGACCGATCTGGATGATAAAGGTCCCCTGATCCTCGTCAGGCAAAAACCCGGAGGGGGTGAATTGCAAAAGTCCGTAAGCCGAGACCAGACAAAAACCGGCCACCACCAAGCCAAAGGCTGAACGCCTCAATAAAACCTTGACCAAGGAAAAGTATTTATTCCTGGTGGAAGCAACCACGCTTTGAAAGATCCTGACCAGGAAAAAGGGCTTTTTATCGGAGGTTTTTAACAAGATGGCGCACAGGGCCGGGCTAAGGGTTAAGGCGTTTACGGCCGAGATGAGCATGGAAACCGAGATGGTCACGGCGAACTGCTGATAGAGTTTGCCGGAAAGTCCGGGGATAAATGCCACCGGCACGAAGACCGAAAGCAAGACCAGGGCGATGGCCACAATGGCCCCGGTAATCTGGTCCATGGCCTTGATACTGGCCTCCCTGGCCCCAAGGCCGTCTTGCCTCATGACCCTTTCGACGTTTTCCACCACGACGATGGCGTCATCCACGACTATGCCCACGGAAAGAACCAAGGCCAAAAGGGAGATGGTGTTGGCCGAATAGCCCATAATCAAAAGGACGGCAAAGGTGCCAATCAAGGAAACGGGCACGGCCACCATGGGAATGAGGGTGGCCCGCCAGCTACCCAAGAAAAGGTAGACCACGCCGATAACCAAGGCCATGGCGATGAAGATGGTCTCCTGAACTTCCTTAATCGAGGACCGGACAAACATGGTGGCGTCAAAGACCGGCATTATGGCTAAGCCCGGCGGGAACCTTTTGATGATTTCATCCAGGGCGGCGTCGACGGCGGCGGCCGTGGCCACGGCGTTTGATCCGGAAGACTGGCTAATCATCATGCCGGTGGCGTTGGCCCCTTTGTAAACGGCCGTGGGGGCGTAACTGGTGGTATCCAAAACCACCTCGGCCACGTCACCCAAACGCATCAGACTGCCGTCGGCATTGGTGCGAATGACGATGTCTTTGAATTCGGAAACTTCGCTTAAACGCCCCGTGGCGATTAAGTTGAAATGCAGTTCTTGGTTTTCCGGGGTCGGGGCCCCGCCAACCTCGCCGATGGCCGCCTGTATGTTCTGACTTTGCAGGGCGGCGATGACGTCGGCCGGGCTCAGGTTAAGGGAGGCCAACTTATCGGGATCCATCCAGATCCGCATGCTATAGTTATAGCCAAAGAATTCTATGGAGGCCACGCCCGGAACCCGCGACAAGGGATCTTGAATGTTGTTGGTCACCCAGTCGCTAAGCTCCAAATCGGACATGGTTCCGTCAGGCGAGTAGAAAGTAAAGGCCTTTAAAAACGAAGAAGTGCTCTTGTCAACGTCAATGCCCGATCTGGTCACTTCTTGGGGCAAAAGCGGTTCGGCCTTCTTAAGACGGTTTTGAACGTTGACCATGTTCATGTCGGGGTCTGAGCCGATTTTGAAAGTAATGGACAAATTGTAAAAACCGTTGTTGGAAGACTGGCTGGACATGTAGAGCATGTTGTCCACGCCGTTCATGGCGCTTTCGATGGGCTGGGCCACCGTGGATTCCAAAGTTTCGGCGCTGGCTCCAGGATAGGTAGTCCTGACGCTGACCTCCGGGGGAACGATGTTCGGAAACTGCTCGACTGGCAATCTCAGCAAAGCCAGATAGCCGGCGATGCTGATAATCAAAGCCACGACTATGGCGAATCGAGGCCGGTCGATGAATATTTTCGAAAACATCAATCCACCCCCACCGAGGTGGCCTCACTGGGCATACCGTTGTTGCCCGAAAGGCCGCTGGACAAGGCCCCGCCATCGGAGGCGACTTTTTGCTCAGCCTCGGCCGCTGGGGCGGCCTGGCCCGGCCCGGTGGCCGGGGCCGGGCTAGCCTGAGCTCCGTCCACCTGGTGGTCATCCCCAGTGACAATGGCCACGCTGGCTCCGGGCCGCAACCTGGCCCCTTGGGACATTAAGCCCTCGACGATAACTTGTTCGCCTTCGCTCAAACCCGACAAAATCTCAAAACCATCGGGAAACTCGGAACCCAAAGTAACCGGCCTAATGGTGGCCACCAGGCCCTCACCGCCGCCCTCAGGGGGCTGGGCCATGTAAACAAAGCTGGCCCGACCTCCGGTCATCAGGGCCACTTT
>JAITJP010000189.1 GCA_031278835.1 Deltaproteobacteria bacterium | reverse complement strand
AAGGCCAGAAGTCCCGCCTTAAAACTCCCAAGGCCCCTGGCCTATCTAAAATGATTTTTCCAAAAGGCCCCAATAATCGTTCCTTTGGCCTAGCCAAGCCACCTTGGCCTCGGCCCGGCCTAAGGTAAAGTTTTAAAACCCTGGTCAGCTCCTGTCCGCATCGCCGATGGATTTTTTAAGTCTTGGCCAGATCGAAGCGGCCCTAGCCCCTGGTTTATTTTTGGTCCCATGGGGCGGTGACTTTTCTAAATTAGGCCAGCCGCTTGGCCAGGCGGCTGGGAGCAGGGTTTTTTTTGAGCCAATGATTGAAAAAGAATTAAAAGCCGCGGAGTTTTTGGGATTTATTGAGATAATTTTGAAAAATTTCCTTAGGTTGGTTTTATTTTTAGTTAAAGGCCTGCCGGCGGGGGAGATTTGAAGTTTGGCTGTGTCTTGCCTTTGGCTTAGCTGGGAAAAGGCTCCAGAAATTGTTCTGGAAACATACTAATATATAGGTTATAATCAATCGATCATCATGTCGGCTAAAAAGGCCGTGGGAGTTTACTCTCTCGCCTTTGGGGTCGGCCTTTTGTCGGGTCGCGGCTCGCCCCTAGGCCCTATAGAATTACTGAGGTGATAAGTACCCATGCCTATGGACTGGGAAGAATGGCAAAAAAAACGTCACAAGGGCTCCACGCGGCCTAACAAGACGTCCGAGGATGGCGGTGGCAACGGCGCTCAAAAACCCAATATGGACGGTCTCATTAAAAAGTTTAGAAAGCCGAGCAAACTGCCTTCATTCTGGATTTTGTTGATTATAATTTTAGGGCTATGGCTGGTTTCCGGGTTTTTTACCGTGGAACCCTATGAAAGAGGCTTAATTCAACGCTTTGGTAAGTACTCAAACTCGGTCGAGGAGGGCTTAAGGTATCATCTGCCCTGGCCCATTGAGAGGGTCACCAAGGTCAATTACACTCAAACCAGGCAGTTTGAAGTCGGGGGCGGCACCGGAGCCAATCGGGGCCTTGATGAGGCCACCATGCTGACCAATGACGAAAATATCGTCAACATTCAGTTCGTGGTTCAGTATAAGGTCGATAACCCGGTGGCCTATGCCTTTCATATCTATGACCCGGACAAAACCATTAGGGACGCGGCCATTTCGGCCATGAGAGAAGTCATCGGGCGAAACACCATCTACGGGGCCTTGACCGACAAAAGGGCCTCGATTCAGGACGATACCCGAGAGACTTTGCAAGCCATGATGGTCAAGTACGGCACGGGCTTATTGGTCAACAACGTCGAGCTTCAGGACGTCCACGTGCCCAACGACGTTATGCAGGCCTTTAAGGACGTGACCTCGGCCAGGGAAGACAGCGAAAGGTTTATTAACGAAGCTCGGGGTTACAGAAACAATAAACTGCCCGAGGCTGAGGCCAAGGCCTACGCCATGATCGCCCAAGCCCAAGCTTACAAGGCCGAGCGGGTCAACATCGCCAAGGGTGATTCGGCCAGATTCAGTTCCCTTTTAACCGAGTATCGCAAGGCCCCGGAGGTGACCAGACAAAGGCTCATCTTGGAGACCATGGATAACGTCCTGCCGGGCGCTGAAAAGTATCTCCTAACCGGGCAGGCCGGTCAGAGTTTACTGCCTTTGCTTGGCTTAAACGGTCCGGCCCGCGCCCCGATCTCGGACTATGGTAAAGGGGAATAATAATCATGAAAAAGAATGTTCCCTTTATTGTTTTTAGCCTGGTTGTCTTATTTTTAATCGCTAATGGCGCGCTTTTTACCGTGGATGAGACCCAGCTGGCCATAGTTTTACAATTTGGTGAGCCGGTTGGTGAGGTTAGGCAGCCGGGCTTGCATTTTAAGATCCCCATTATCCATAAAGTCGTGCACATAGATCGCCGCTTAATGGAATATGACGTGGCCGCGGCCGAGATTTATACCCGCGACAACAAAAACATGGTGGTTGACGCCTACGCCCGCTGGCGGGTCGAAGACCCCCTGGTTTTCTACCAGAGGTTTAAGGGTGACACCAGTTTTTCGGTCATCGAGGAAGCCAAAAGGCGCCTGGGCGTTATTATCGTGGGTGAGCTTCGCCGGGAACTGGGTCTGCACGTCATGGCCGACATCATCTCCCAAAACCGCGGTTCCATTATGGAGACGGTCACGGATTCAAGCAATAAAAAGCTTTCCGAAGACACCATAGCCGGCTTAAGCGTGGTGGACGTTCGTATCAAAAGGGCCGATCTGCCTCCGGAAAACCAAAAGGCCGTCTACGATCGCATGAGAACGGAAAGGGAACAGCAGGCCACCAAATACAGAAGCGAGGGCCGCCGCGACGGCCAAAAGATCATGGCCGAAACCGATCAGGCCGTCAGGGAGACCTTGGCCAACGCCGAACGCCAGAGCCAGATCATCTTGGGTGAGGGCGACTCCGAGGCCGCGGCCATTTACGCCGAAGCTTACGGCCAGGATCCCGAGTTTTACGCCTTCAAAAGGTCCCTTGATTCCTACCAGCAGACCATGAAAGATCGAAGCGTGATTATCCTTGATTCCGGTTCAAACGACTATCTGCGCTACTTTGGAAGCGCCGAGGCTCGGCAAAACGATAAAATCAAGGCCCAACCCGCATCCAGCCTGGCCGTTGATGATAAAAAGTCCCCGGATCCCACGGCCGCTTTGGAGAGCTTGAAGCCCACCGCTTCCGAGATATCGGCCAAGGCCCCCATGGAGGCTTCCCAGGTGGCTGAAAACTAAGCCCAACTAAGTTAGGGCTGAGTTTTTTTCCAAAACTTATCGCGAAAAAAAAATGGCAACGGAAAAATTTTTTCCGTTGCCATGAAAAAAAACGCCAATCAGAAACCGAGGGCCGCCCGCGGCCCTGTAAGGCCCACCCCGGGAGGCGACATGGCCATTTTTTACTTATGCCTGGCTTTCATAGGCGCCGTTGGCCCCTATAGTTTTCTTGGGCAGTTTTTGATGACCCATGGCCTAAACTTTCAAGAACTCTCAACCCAGCTCTGGGCCTCCCAGGTCAGTAGCTATTTTGGCATTAACTCCATAGTGGCTGCCCTGGTGACCCTGCTTTTCGTTTTTACCGAAGGCCGTCGTCTTAAAATGAAAGGCCTTTGGCTGCCCTTCCTGGCCACCATCGCCGTGGGCGTTTCCTGCGGTCTGCCGCTTTTTCTCTACCTGCGCCGCCTAAGCCTTGACCGGGTCATTACCTCCGATAACCCCCAAGCCGTCCACGAAAAAACCGTGAAATAGCCCCCCCCCCCGTCGGCCCCAAATCCCTTTTTTTCGCCGGCCGGGCTTACGGCCAAGCCCCCCCAAAGCCATCAAATCCCACCATCCCAATCCCAACCTCTCCGCCCTGGGGCCGGCCCCTGGGCCCGAATCGCCTATTGGCCCCTGTTGGGGCAATAGCTTGTCCATTGGTTTGGCCAACTCCGCGGGCCCGGGCCCTTTAAAGTTAAATCTGGCTATATGGGGCGACCTAGCAAAATTTTGGATCTCAAGACCAGTTTTAAGGCCAGGTTTTTCGAAAAAGAATAGGGGGCCAGAATTTTCAAAAGCGGCCGCTAAGGGCCCTAGGGCGCTTCAGAGGCCTTGACCTAGATAAATATGCCAATCGGGCTCCCGAAGCCCACCTTGGGGCGATTGGGCCGGTTTACCGGGCCGTTTGGAAGGCTATCTGAACTTTGGGGTTTTTTAGATAAGCCCGAGGCTAGGCCAATGGCCTTTGGCCCAACTCAGCCCCAGTCTGGTTGGCTAGCCCTGGGCGGCCGGCCAGGATAATCT